>NZ_JBIUCG010000001.1:0-279513 GCF_044548645.1 Nocardia sp. NPDC051929
CCCGCGGCGTTCACCGCGTACATGCCGACCACCAGGTCGATCGAGCGGCGCATGCCCAGTGCCACATACGATTCCGGGCCGACGCCGTTGACCTTGAGCCAGCGCGCCAGTTGGTGCACCCGGCGGGCGAACTCGGCGTAGGACAGACTCGTCCCCTCGAACGTCACCGCGGGACTGTCCGGAGTGCGCGCGACCTGCGCCTCGAACAGCGAGACCAGGGTCGCGGCGGCGTCGCCGACCGGCGAGGTGAGCGCGGCGTCGACCGGGAATTCGGTGGCGTTCCAGCGCTCGATCACCAAGGCCCGCTCGGCGTCGTCGAGCAGGTCGATGTCGCCGACGGTGACCGACGGATCGGCGGCGATGCCGTGCAGCACGCGCACGAACCGCTCGGCGAACGTCCCGGCGAAAACGCCGTCGAACAGGTCGGTGGCATAGACGAGTTCGGCGTCCATCGCCGTCTCGGCCCCGGGGACCTCGCTGAGTGTGAGCTGCAGGTCGAACTTCGCCGTCGGCTGGTCGATGCCCAGCTCGGAGACGGTGAGACCGGGCAGTTCCAGCGCGGTGCGGCCGAGGTTCTGGAACGACAGCATCACCTGGAACAGCGGATGCCGCGCCTGCGAACGCGCCGGGTTGAGCACCTCGACCAGCCGCTCGAACGGCACGTCCGCGTGCGCGAACGCCTGCAGGTCGCGTTCGCGGACCCGGGCGAGCAGATCGGCGAACGGCTCGGCGGTGTCCACCTCGGCGCGCAGCACCAGGGTGTTGACGAACATGCCGACCAGATCGTCGAGCGCCTGCTCGCCGCGACCGGCGACCGGGATGCCGATGGCGATGTCCTCGGAGCCGCTCAACCGCGCCAGCAGCGCGGCGAAGGCGCCGTGCACCACCATGAACAGCGTGCTGCCGTGCGTCTGCGCGACCCGGTTCAGGTCTTCGATCAGCTCGCCCGGCACCCGGAACCGATAGGTGCCCGCGCCGTAGGAGGCGACCGCGGGCCGCGGACGACCGGCCAGGCGCAGTTCGTCGGGCAGCCCGGCCAGCGTCTCGCGCCAGTAGTCGAGCTGCTCGGAGATCAGCGAGGTCGGGTCGTCCTCGGAGCCGAGCGTGTCGCGCTGCCACAGCGCGAAGTCCACGTACTGCACCGCCAGCGGCGGCCAGCCCGGCTCAGCCGCCGAGGTCCGCGCCACGTAAGCGGTCATCAGGTCGCGCACCAGCGGACGCATGGAGAAGCCATCCGCGGCGATGTGGTGCACCACCACGACCAGCACGTAGTCGTCCGGGGCGAGCCGGTAGGCGCGCAGGCGCACCGGCGGCTGGGTGGTCACGTCGAAGCCGCGCTCGACGAACTCGTAGAGGACGCCGAGCAATTGCCCCTCGGCCACCTCGACCACGTCCAGCTCGGGAATCGCCCTGGTGGCGTTCAACACCCGCTGGTAGGCCACGCCGTCGCGAGACGGGTAGATGGTGCGCAGCGATTCGTGGCGCCCGACCACGTCGGCGACCGCGCCGCGCAGCGCGTCCAGATCCAGCGCGCCTTCCAGCCGCACCGCGGCCGGGATGTTGTAGGTGGCGGAGGCCGCGCCTGATGTGGTCGCTGCGCTCCCGATGTCGAAGCGGTTGAGGAACCACATGCGCTGCTGCGCCAGCGACAGCGGCGGGTGCTCGGGACGCACCTGTGCCGTGAGCGCCTGGCGCGCACCGCTTCCCGCGTGCGACTCGATCCGCGCGGCGAGCGCGCCCACGGTCGGGGCCTCGAACAACACGCGCACGCCGACCTCGGTGTTCAGCGCGGCGCTGACGCGGGCGGTCACCTGGGTGGCGACCAGCGAGTTGCCGCCGAGCTCGAAGAAGTCGTCGTCCACGCCGACGCGCGGCACGCCGAGCAGGTCGGCGAAGATCTCCGCGACGATCTCCTCGATCGGAGTCGAGGGCGCGCGGAACACCCTGGCCTCGAACACCGGAGCGGGCAGCGCCCTGCGGTCCAGCTTGCCGGAGGCGTTCACCGGGAAGGCGTCCAGCACGACCAGCGCGGCCGGGACCATGTAGCCCGGCAGCGCCGCGGCCAGCGCGGACTTCACCTCGTCGATGTCCACAGCCACATACGGTTCGCAGACCAGGTAGCCCACCAGCTGATCGCCCGCGTGCGCGTCGGAGCGCAGCACGACCACCGATTGCGCGATACCCGGCTGCGCCAGCAGTGCGGCCTCGATCTCGCCCAGCT
This sequence comes from Nocardia sp. NPDC051929, assembly GCF_044548645.1. Classification (NCBI taxonomy): domain Bacteria; kingdom Bacillati; phylum Actinomycetota; class Actinomycetes; order Mycobacteriales; family Nocardiaceae; genus Nocardia; species Nocardia sp. NPDC051929. Next base: position 2,222 of record NZ_JBIUCG010000001.1, read on the forward strand.
CGATACGCAGACCGCGCAGCTTCACCTGGAAGTCGGTGCGGCCCAGGTAGTCCAGTTCGCCGTCCGGCGTCCAGGCCACCAGGTCACCGGTGCGGTACATCCGCTCCCCCGGCGCGCCGTACGGGTTGGCCACGAACCGGTCGGCGGTCAGGTCCGAGCGGCCCAGGTAGCCGAGCGCCAGCTGATCGCCCGCGAGATACAGCTCACCCGCGACACCCGGCGCGACCGGGTGCAGGCGGCTGTCCAGCACGAAGACGCGGGTGTTCCACACCGGGCGTCCGATCGGCACCGACACCGTGTCGGCCTCGGTCGCCTCGTGGTAGGTCACGTCGACGGCGGCCTCGGTCGGGCCGTACAAGTTGTGCAGCCGCGCGCCGGTCAGCTCGCGCAGACGCTGCGCCGTCTGCGCGGGCAGCGCCTCACCGGAGGCGAAGACCTGCCGTAGCCGCGGCGCGGGCAGTCCGTCGCCGTTCTCGTTGCCGAGCGTGGAGACGAAGACCGAGAGCATCGATGGCACGAAATGCGCCGTGGTGATCTGCTTCTCGGCGATGATCTGGGACAGGTACACCGGGTCGCGGTGCCCCTCCGGGCGCGCCACGACCAGCCTGGCCCCGGTCTGCAACGGCCAGAAGAACTCCCACACCGACACGTCGAACGTGGCGGGCGTCTTCTGCAACACCGCGTCGTCGCGACCGATCGGGTACTCGTGCTGCATCCACAGCAACCGGTTCACGATCGCTTCGTGGCTGACCGCGACACCCTTCGGGCGTCCGGTCGAACCGGACGTGAAGATGACGTACGCGGTGTTCTCCGGCCGCAGCGGGCGCGTGCGCTCGGCATCCGTGATCGGCGCGCCGCTGGTCTCGGCGAAACCGGGCACGCCCTCGATGCCTTCCACCGACAGCGCGGTCACCGCGGGCTGCGGGTCCAGGCCGAATCCGTCCGCCGAGCGGTACAGGATCATCCGCGGGCGGGCGGTCTCGATGATGTAGTTGATCCGGTCGGCGGGCTGATCCGGGTCCAGCGGCACGTAGGCCGCGCCGGTCTGCACCACCGCGTACATCGCGACGACCAGTTCGGTGGAACGCCGCAGCGCCAGCGCCACCAGCGATTCCGGGCCCACGCCCGCGCCGATGAGCTGGCGGGCGATGCGGTTGGCCCGCTCCTGGAACTGGCGGTAGGTCAGCCGCTCGCCTTCGAAGTCCAGCGCGATCGCGTCCGGCGTCGCCGCCGCCTGCGCGTCGAACAGCGAGACCAGCGTCGCGACCTGGTCCACCGGATGTCCGGTGTCGTTCCAATCGATCAGCACCCTGGCGCGTTCCTCGGACGCGAGCAGGTCGATGTCGCCGATCGGGACGTCCGGGTCGGCGGTCACGGCCGCGAGGATGCGGTCCAGGCGCCGGGCGAACGCCGCGACCGTCGGCTCGTCGAAAAGATCCAGGGCGTAGGAGAATTCGGCCGACATGCCCGCCGAATCGCCGTGGTCGTCCTGCGTCTCCGACAGGGTCAGCTGCAGGTCGAACTTGGCCAGCCGGGCGTCGTAGTCGATGCCGTTGACCGAGAGACCGGGCAGTTCCAAGCTGGCCTGCCGGGTGTTCTGGAAGGTCAGCATCACCTGGAACAGCGGATGCCGCGCCTGCGAACGCGCCGGGTTGAGCACCTCGACCAGGCGCTCGAACGGTACGTCCGCGTGCGCGAAGGCGTGCAGGTCGGTTTCGCGGGAGCGGGCGAGCAGGTCGGCGAAGCTCATCGCGCCGTCCACCTCGGTGCGCAGCACCAGGGTGTTGACGAACATGCCGATCAGGTCGTCCAGCGCGGCTTCACCGCGACCGGCGACCGGGGTGCCGATGGCGATGTCGCTGGTGCCGCTGGCGCGGGCGAGCAGGACCGCCAGCGCGCTGTGCAGCACCATGAACAGCGACGCGTTGTGCCTGCGGCCCAGCTCGATCAGGGCGCGCTGGGTCTCGCCGGAGATCACGAACGGATAGGTGCCGCCGCGGTAGGAGGCGACGGCCGGGCGCGGCCGGTCCGACGGCAGCGTCAATTCGTCGGGCAGATCGGCCAGTTCGCGCGTCCAGTACCGGATCTGGTTGGCGATCAGCGAACTCGGGTCGTCCTCGGAGCCGAGCACCTCGCGCTGCCACAGCGCGTAGTCGGCGTACTGCACCGGCAGCGCCGACCACGCGGGCGCCTCCCACGACGTGCGCGCGGCGTAGGCCACCATCACGTCACGGGCCAGCGGGCCCATCGACCAGCCGTCGGCCGAGATGTGGTGCACCACCATGCCCAGCACGTACTCGGTCTCGCTGATCTCGAACAGCCGGGCGTGCAGCGGCACTTCGCTGGTCACGTCGAACGCCATCGACGCCAGCTCGACCAGGTGATCGATCAGGTTGTGCTCGGTCACCCGCACCGGGGTCAGGTCCGGCACGATCTGCGCCGCGTCCAGCACCACCTGCACGGGGCCGGTCTTGGTCTCCGGGAACACCGTCCGCAGCGACTCGTGCCGGTCGATCACGTCGATGACCGCGACCTGCAACGCGGCGATGTCCAGATCGCCGGACAACCGGATCGCGACCGGGATGTTGTTGACCGCCGAGGAGGTGTCGAAACGGTTGAGGAACCACATGCGCTGCTGCGCCAGCGACAACGGCACCTGCTCGGGACGGTGCCGGGCCACCAGCGCCTTGCGCGCGCCGTCCCCGGCGTGCGACTCCACCCGCGCGGCCAGCGCCGCGACCGTGGACGCCTCGAACAGCATGCGCACCGGCACCCTGGTGTCCAGCGCGATGCCGAGGCGGGAGGCCACCTGGGTGGCGATCAGCGAGTTGCCGCCCAGCTCGAAGAAGTCGTCGTCCACGCCGACGCGGGAGATACCGAGTACCTCACCGAAGATCTGCGCGACGATCTCCTCGATCGGCGTGGTCGGAGCGCGGAATTCGCGCACCTCGAACACCGGCGCAGGCAGCGCCTTGCGGTCCAGCTTGCCGGAGGCGTTCAGCGGGAACGCCTCGAGCACCACGATCGCCGAGGGCACCATGTACGCGGGCAGCGTGCGGTGCAGCGCGTTCTTGATGCTGTCCAGGTCGACGGGACCGCCGCCGGTGACCACGTAGGCGACCAGCTGGTCGCCCGCGACGGTGTCCATGACCAGCACCACGGCCTGGGTGACGGCCGGATGGTCGAGCAGGGCGGTCTCGATCTCGCCGAGCTCGATGCGCTGACCGCGGAACTTCACCTGGAAGTCGGTGCGGCCGATGTACTCCAGTACGCCCGCGCTGCCCACCTCCGGATCGCGCGGACGCACCCAGCGCACCAGGTCGCCGGTGCGGTACAGGCGGGAGCCGGGCGGGCCGAACGGGTCGGCGACGAAGCGCTCGGCGGACAGGTCGGGACGCCCGTGGTAGCCGCGGGCGGTCTGCACGCCGCCGAGGTACAGCTCGCCGGGCACACCGACCGGAACCGGGGCCAGGCCCTCGTCCAGCACGTAGGTCTGCGCGTTCCACACCGGGCGGCCGATCGGCACCGACGTGGGCGCGACCTCGTTGAGCTGCCAGGCGGTGGCGTGCACGGTGAACTCGGTCGGGCCGTACAGGTTGTGCACCGCGGCGGTGGAGAACTGCCGGAACGCGGTGACGGTCGCGGGCGGCAGCGCTTCACCGGCGACCAGAACCGCGCGCAGCGAGGCGCATTCGGCGGTGTCGGCGGACCCGGCGAACACCGACAGCATGGACGGCACGAACGAGGTCATGGTGACCCGGTGCCGTCCGATGATCTCCGACAGGTAGATCGGATCGCGGTGACCGTCCGGCGCGGCGATCAGCATGCGGGCGCCGACGGCCAGCGTGCCGAACAGCTCCCACACCGACACGTCGAAGGTGACCGGCGTCTTCTGCAGGATCACGTCGGCCGGTCCGATCCGGTATTCGGCGGTGATCCAGGCGATCTGGTTGACCACCGACGCGTGGCTGACCGCGACGCCCTTGGGGCGGCCGGTGGAGCCGGAGGTGTAGAGCACGTAGGCGGTGTTCGCGGCGCGCAGCGGGGCGCGGCGCTCGGCGTCGGTGACGGGCTCGTCGCCGAATCCGCTCAGGTCCAGGGTGTCCAGCGTCAGCACCGGGATGTCGGCGGCGGTGACATTGTCGCCGGTGGTGGTGAGCACGCACACCGGAGACGAGCTGTCGAGCACGTATTCGGTGCGCTCGGCCGGGTGGTCGGGGTCGATCGGCACGTAGCCGCCACCGGCGGTCAGCGTGGCGTAGATCGCCACCAGCATGTCCACCGAGCGGCGAATGCCGACCGCGACCAACGTCTCCGGGCCGACGCCCGCGTCGATCAGCTTGCGCGCCAAGCGGTTGACCCGCGCGGCGAACTCGGCGTAGGTCAGCTCGATCGGCGCGCCGAACTCCTCCGCGCCGCGCGTGCCGCCGTCGAACAGGACGGCCGGGTCGTCCGGCCTGCCCCGCACCTGCTCTTCGAACAGCTCGAGCACGGTGGCGGCGGGCACGTCGTGCCCGGTGTGGTTCCACTCGGTCAGCACCCGGGCGCGCTCGGCCTCGTCGAGGATCTCGATATCGCGCACCGTGGTTCCCGGCGCGGCGACGGCCGCTTCCAGCACGCGCAGGTAACGGCGGCCGAACTCGGCGACGGTGGGCGCGTCGAACAGGTCGGTGGCGAAGGAGATGACCGCGCCCATGCCTGCGGGCTCACCGTTCGCGCCGCGTTCCTCGGTGACCGTCCATTGCAGGTCGAACTTGGCGATGTCGACCTCGAGCTCGTCGGCGGTGACCGAGAGCCCGGGCAGTTCCAGGGTCGCGTGCGACATCTCCTGGAACGACAGCATCACCTGGAACAGCGGGTGCCGCGCCTGCGAGCGGGTCGGGTTGAGCACCTCGACCAGCCGCTCGAAGGGCACGTCCGCGAACGCGAACGCGGCGAGATCGGTTTCCCTGGTGCGGCCGAGGAATTCGGCGAACGACTCGCTGCCGTCCACTTCCGAACGCAGCACGAGGGTGTTGACGAACATGCCGATCAGGTCGTCGAGCGCTTGCTCGCCGCGCCCGGCCACCGGGGTGCCGATCGCGATGTCGCTGGTGCCGGACAACCGGGCCAGCAGCACGGCCAGCGAGGCGTGCATGACCATGAAGAGGCTGACACCCTGCGCGCGGGCCAGCGCGACCAGCCGCCGGTGCAACTCGGCGTCGATGTCGAAACTCACCCGGCTGCCGTGGAAGCTCTGCACCGGCGGGCGCTGGCGGTCCGCGGGCAGGTCGAGCTGATCCGGCAGACCCGCCAATGCCCTACGCCAATAGGCGATCTCGCGCGCCGCCATGGACGCGGGATCGGATTCCGCGCCGAGCAGCTCGCGCTGCCACACGCTGAAGTCCTGGTACTGCACCGGCAGCGGCGCCCAGCTCGGCGCCTCGCCCGCGCTGCGGGACAGGTAGGCGGCGGCCACGTCGCGCGCCAGCGGGCCGAAGGAGAAGCCGTCGGCCGCGATGTGGTGCACGACGAACGCCAGCGCGTAGTCCGCCGCGCCGTTGCCACGCCCGCCGGTGACCGCGAAGACCCGCACCCGGATCGGCAGCTCGGTCGAGACGTCGAAGCCGCGCGCGGCGAATTCGGCCAGCGCGCCGTGCAGTTCGGCCTCGTCGATCGGCTGCACCTCGATGCCGAGATCGACTTGGTCGACCGGGAGCACCTGCTGGTAGCCGCCGTCGCCGGACTCGGGGAAGATCGTGCGCAGCGACTGCTGCCGCTCGACCACGTCCAGCAGCGCCGACTGCAACGCTTCCAGGTCCACCTGGCCGCGCAACCGCACCACGAACGGCAGGTTGTAGGTCGGCACGGTCGGGTCGAACTGGTTGATGAACCACATACGCTGCTGTGCCAGCGACAGCGGCACCCGCTCCGGCAACTGCTGGGCCACCAGCGGCGGACGCGATTCGCCCACGGGCGCGGCGTTTTCCGCGCGCGCGGCGATACCGGCGACGGTCGGGGTCTCGAACAGCGCCCGCACCCCGATCTGGGTGCCGAACGCGGCGCCGATGCGCGCCACCACCTGGGTGGCGACCAGCGAGTTGCCGCCCAGGTCGAAGAAGTTGTCGTCGATACCGACGCGGTCCTGGCTGAGCACGTCGGCGAAGATGCCCGCCACGATCTGCTCGGCCTGGGTGCGCGGCGCGCGGAAGTCGCCGGCGTCGGCGCTGAACACCGGCTCCGGCAGCGCCTTGCGGTCCAGCTTGCCGCTGGTGTTGAGCGGGAAGGCGTCCAGCACCATGATCGACGCGGGCACCATGTAGCTGGGCAGCTGCTCGGCGGCGAACCTGGTCAGCTCCACCGGTTCCACGCTGTGACCGGGAGCGGGCACGACGTAGGCCACCAACTGCTGACCGGTCGCGGTGTCCACCACCAGCACGACGGCCTGGCTGACCGCGGGGTGGGCGAGCAGATCGGTCTCGATCTCCCCCAGCTCGATGCGCTGGCCGCGGAACTTCACTTGGAAGTCGGTGCGGCCGATGTATTCCAGCGTGCCCGCTTCGTTCCAGCGCACCAGGTCGCCAGTGCGATACATCCGCTCACCCGTGCTCGACAGCGGGTTCGCGACGAAGCGATCCGAGGTCAAGTCGGGACGGCCGCGGTAGCCGCGGGCGAGCTGACGCCCGCCCAGGTACAGCTCACCGGGCGCGCCGATCGCGGCCGGGCGCAACCGCGAATCCAGCACGTAGACCTGGACGTTCCACTCCGGGATACCGATCGGCACGGTCACCGTGTCGGCGGCCGTCGCCTCCCAGTAGGTCACCGAGACCGCGGCCTCGGTCGGGCCGTATAGGTTGTGCAGCCCCGCGTCGGTGATGGCGCGGAAGCCCGCCGCGGTCTCCGGCGGCAACGCCTCGCCGATCACGAAAACCGCCCGCAGCGTCGCGCATTGGGCCTGCGTAGCGTGTGCGACGAACACCGTCAGCATGGACGGGACGAAGTCGGTCACGGTGACGCCGTGCCGGGCGATCATCTCCGCCACGTACAGCGGGTCGCGGTGCCCGTCCGGCGACGCGATGACCAGCTTCGCGCCCACCATCAGCGGCAGGAAGTAACCCCACAGCGACACGTCGAACGTGGTCGCCGTCTTCTGCAGGTACACGTCTTCCGCGGTCAGCCGGTACTCGTCGAGCATCCACAGCTGCTGATTGACGATCGCGTGGTGGGTGACCGCGACGCCCTTGGGGCGGCCGGTCGAACCCGAGGTGTAGATGACGTAGGCGGTGTTGTCCGGACGCAGCGGGGCCAGGCGGTCGGCGTCGGTCACCGGGTCGGCGGAGTACGCCGAGGTGTCCAGGGTGTCGATCTCCACCCGCCGCACCGCCTGCGGCAGCTCCAGCTCGTCGGCCGAGTGCGTCAGCACGCACACCGGCGCGGCGCTGTCGAGGATGTAGGCGGTGCGCTCGGCCGGATGATCCGGATCGATCGGCACGTACGCGCCACCGGCCTTCAGCACCGCGTGCATGCCGATCACCAGCTCCAGCGAGCGGCGCATGCCCAGCGCGACCAGCGACTCCGGGCCCACGCCGTCGGCGATCAGGAAACGAGCCAGCCGGTTGACCCGCGCGTCGAACTCCCGATACGTCAGCGTCGCGGAGCGACTCGATGAGGGGTGGTGGTCGGGCGACGGGTGGGCCAGCGTCGCGCCCTCGAAGTCGAGGGCGATGTTGTCCGGGGTCCGCGACATCTGCGCGTCCAGCAGCGCCGCGAGCGTGGTCTCCGGAACGTCCTGCTCGGAGTCGTTCCACTCCAGCAGCGTCCGCTCACGCTCCTCGGCGGTGGCGACCGGAAGCCCCCACACGCCGGCGTTCGCCTCGGCGGCGAGGAAGCGATCGAAGAACTCCAGGAACCGGCCGTGGTGGCGGCGCGCCTCGTCCTCGGTGTAGAGGTTGGGGTTGGTCTCGAAGTCGATGTGCGATCGCGTGCCCGCGACCGACTGGTAGAAGTTGACGCCGAGATCCTCGATGCTGCCGGTCGACAGCACGCTGAGCTGCCCGACCATCGGGCCGAGCGCGATCTCGTCACCGAACAGCATGATGTTGACCCACGGCCCGAAGAACTCCGTGGTCACCACACCGTCACCGGCCGCGTCGCGGCGGATGTCCTCGTGCCGGTACCGCTGGTGCCGCAACGCGCCGGACACCTCGATCGCCACCTGCTTGAGCAGCTCCGACACCGTCGTGTCGTGGCCCACGTGCAGCCGCAGCGGCACGATGTTCGACGACACGCCGCCCGAGCGGCGCATCGCCGCGGTAGTGCGCGCGGTCACCGGCAGGCTGAGAATGACGTCCTCGACGCCGTTCCACTGCGCCAGATACGCGGCGAAACCGGCCAGCAGCAGACCGGCGGGCGAGGAATCGTGCCGCGCGACCGCCGCGTCCAGCAGGGTGTTCTGCTCGTCCGACAGCGCGGCGCTGGCGATGCCGTTGATCGCGGCGGGCGGCGCGGAACGGCCGGTCAGGCTGGTGCCTTCCTCCAGCCCCGCCACCCGCTGCGCCCAATACTCCTTGTCGGAGGCGAAGCGGGAACTCTCCCGATAGGCGATCTCCTGCTCATACAGCGTGTGCAGGTCGGTCGCCTTGGAAACAGCCGGTTCGACCCCGTCGACGTAGGCGGTGTAGAGCTCAGCGATGCGATTCACATAGGTCATCGCGCCGAAGCCATCGAGCGCGACGTGATGCGAGCGGGAATACCAGTACCAATGATCGTCGGCCAGCTGCAGCGCCGCGACCTTGATCAACCGGTCGTTCAGCAGGTCGAACGGACGGCTGTACTCCGCGCGCATCCACGCCATCGCGGCGGCGGCCGGATCGGCCTCGCCGCGTAGATCGACGTACACCACCTTGTCGTAATCGGCGATCGAGTGGTCGACGAACTGCAGCGGCTCGCCATCGCGCTCGACGATCCGCAGGAACCCGGAACCCAACTCGTGCGACGCGTCGATGCTGGCCCGCTCGAGCACATCGACATCCAGCTCACCGTGCAGGTCGACGTACTGCGCGATCGTGACCGGCACCTGCGGGTCGACGTGCTGCGCGTACCAGATGCCCAGCTGAGCGGGAGACAACGGGAACGCACCCGACACCTCGGGTGCTACCCCAGACGCAGCGTGTGCCCGTTCGCTACCAGTTTCGCCGTTTCCGCCGAAATCCAGCCGGTCCAACCGTAACCTCGCTTCCGGAACACCACGCAAGCGCTCCCCGACCACACCCGGAGAGGGCGCTCCACCTATCCGAGCGTGGCGCCTGCGTCTCCAGGTTCAGTTCTCACATCAAATCAGGCAAAAATGTTCAATTGAACTATCTGTCCAACCGGCCGGGCTCGTTACATGGGCTCGCCCGTGCCCAGCACCCACCGACCGGCTCCGCCGGGACCTTCTTTGCGAATCACCGGATCAATCTACCGTCGCCCCCGGCAGCCGACCAACCAATCGTCATAGCCGCTGCACATCAACGCAGGTAGGTAGGTCGTAAGAGGTTTGCCAGGGGGATGTTGCGGTTCTCACATGCGTCACCCCCGCCCCAAACCGGCGCTTTCGCGCCGCGGGAGGCGGCCGCCTATGGCACCCGCCGTCACGACCCGCGCACCCGCGCCGGGTCATAGAGGTGGGATTCCGCGCACGACACCGCCGGCGTGAGCGCGCGGCCAACCAGGATCACCGCGGCCTGCCGCAGTCCGGCGGCCTCGACCTGGTCGGCGATGTCGGCCAGGGTCCCACGCAGGATCAATTGCTCGGGCTGGCTGGCGCGGTAGACGACAGCGACCGGGCAGTCCGGGCCGTACTCGGCGGCCAGTTCGGCGGCCGTCGCGCGGGTGCGAGTGACGGCCAGGTGCAGCGCGAGGGTGGCGCCGGTGGCGGCGAAATTCGCCAGCGCTTCGGACTCGGGCATCGCGGTGGAGCGGGCCTGCGCCCGGGTCAGCACGACCGACTGGACCAGCTCCGGCACGGTCAACTCCGCACCGAGCACCGCCGCCGCGGCGGCATAGGCGGGCACGCCCGGTGTGACATCCCACGGCACCCCGTGCGCGTCCAGCCTGCGGGTCTGCTCGGTCAGCGCCGAATACAGCGACGGGTCGCCCGAGCACAGGCGGGCCACGTCCTGTCCGGCCCGGTCCGCGCGCACCAGACGCTCGGTGATCTGGTCGAGGTCCAAGCGCTGGGTATCGACCAGCTCGGCGTCGGGCGCGCAGTACGCCAGCGCGCCGGGATCCAGATAGGTCCCCGCGTACAGGCACACCGGCGACGCGCGGAGCAACTCGACCGCGCGCACCGTCAACAAATCGGCCGCGCCCGGCCCGGCCCCGATGAAGTGCACGGTCATGCGCGCGAGTGTATTGACCCCCGCTCAGGCGGTGGCGTCGAAGTGGGCGATCACCTTCTCGGGGCGAAGGCGGACGACGAGTTCGCCGGGGACGCCGTTGCGCTTGCCGAATTCCTCGGCACGGTCGGCGCCCATGTAACGGCCGCCGATCTCGGTGGCGGTGCGCAGCAGTTCGTCCGGGTCTTCCGAGAGCGTCACCGTGCCCCGCAACTGGACCGACGCGTAGGGCGGTTCCTCCAGGTCGACGCACACCGAGACGCGGCCGTCCCGGGCGAACGCCTTGCCCTTCGCGGTGGACTTGCCGGTGTTGAACACCAGTTCGTCGCCGTCGACGATGAACCACACCGGCGTCACCATCGGCCTGCCGTCAGCCGTCACGAACGCCACCTTGCCGGTGCGGGTGCCATGGGTCAGAAACTCGCGCACTTCGGGATCGGAAAGAGAGGCCATCCGCTCACCCTAGGTGGTGACTCCCGACAGCTCGGCTCGGTTGGTTCGATCGGCTCCGTTCGGCTGAGTTCGGTCGCGCGATTCACTCGTTGCGGCGGTATCGACCGCGGTGGAAGGCGATCAGCGCGCACCGTGCCGGACTGCCGACTCACTGGCTGTCTCCGGTGGACTTTCGTCAGCGCTGCCAGTTGGAGTTGGGGTGGGGAGCGGACTGCTGGGGCCACTGGGCGTTGGGGCCGCCCGCGGCGGGCTGCTGGTACTGGGCGGGGCCCATGCTCTCGGCGTTCGCGCGGGCGAGGAGGTCGGGCACCTGCGGTCCGGCGACCGGTGACGATGCGCCGCACCACGTGCACTCCAGGTGATGCTTGGTGCTGAGCGGGAAGAGCGGAATGAAGAAGAGCGTGAACTTCGTGACGAGCTTGCGCAGCGCGTGCGCGGCGGGATTGCCGCAGCGGCCGCAGATCAAGGTGATCATGGCGAGCGTGTGGATACGCTTCTGCCAGCCCCAGATCAGCATGTGAAACCCCCGAAAATAGAAAATCCGATGTCGGTCACAGTAGTCGATCGGCGGAGCTTCGACTCCGGTGAAGAACGGCCGTTCCTGCGCGCGTCCGCGTCACAGCATGCCGCGCTCGCGGGCCCGCGCCACCGCGGAGGTACGCGAGCGCACGCCGAGTTTTCCGTAGATATGCACCAAGTGGGACTTGACGGTGGTCTCGCTGAGGAACAACTGTTTGGCGATCTCGCGGTTGGACCGACCGTCGGACACCAGCCGCAATACCTCGATCTCGCGCCTGCTCAGCGTGGTGTCGGCGCGGCGCACCCTGGTCATCAACTTGGACGCGACCGCGGGCGAGAGCACGCTGTCGCCCGCCGCGGCCGACCGCACCGCGGAGAGCAATTCGCCGGGCGGTGTGTCCTTGAGGATGTAGCCGCACGCGCCGGCCTCGACCGCGCCGAGGATGTCGGCGTCGGTGTCGTAGTTGGTGACCACGAGAACGTTCGGCGGGCTCGGCAACTCACGCAGCCGCGCGGTCGCCTCGACTCCCGACCGGCCGGACCCGAAACTCAGGTCCATCAGCACGAGGTCGACCGGCGTGGTCGCGCAGAACGCGACGGCGGCCTCCGCGGTGGCCGCCTCGCCGACGACGGTGATGTCGTCGGCGACGTCCAGCAGCGCGCGCAATCCGGCGCGGACGATCGCGTGGTCATCGGCGAGCAGCAGGCGGATCACTCGGAACCCTCCGCGCCGAGGTCGCGCGAGTCCGTGCCTCGGGTGTTCGTTCCGCCCTGGCCGGGCGGACCGGTCTCGGGCCCGCCTTGACTGCCGGACACCGGCCCGACCGGGTCCGAGGCAGTTGATTCCGTCCGGGCCGGTTCCGTGCGCGGCCGATGTGCCATGGCGAGCGGCACCGCGCCATGTTCGCCCGCTTCGAGTTCGGCGCAACCCGAGACAGTGTCGAGCGGAAAGGACACGGTGACTGCCGTGTGCCCCGGCTCGGACTCGACCGCCATGACTCCGCCCTGCTCGTGTACCCGCGATCGCATGGCGGCCAGCCCGAACGATCCCGACGGGCTGCGCTCGAGTACTTCGGGAGCGATGCCGACACCGTCGTCGACCACGTCGAGATGGATCGCGTCGTCCGCATACGTGAGCGTCACGCGCATCCGGCCCGCACCGGCGTGCCGGATCACGTTCGAGACCGCGCCTTGCGCGATCCGGACCAGCGCGGCCTCGATCGGCATGGGCAGTCGCTCCGGCGGACCCTCCACAACGAACCTGGTATTCAACCCGGGCGCGGCGGCGCGCTGAGTGATCCGCTCCAGCGCCTCGGCCAGTGACTGTCCCTCCAGCGCGGCGGGAGCCAGTTCGGCGATGAGTCGCCTTGTCTCGGCGAGGTTTTCCGCGGCCGCCTCCCTGGCCAGCCGGATCCGTTGCAGCGCGGGGTGATCCGGCGCTTCCCGCTCGGCCGCGTGCAGCAGCAGTTGAATGGAACTCAGCCCCTGCGCGACCGTGTCGTGGATCTCGGCGGCCAGCCGCTCCCGCTCGGCGAGCTTGCCCGCCGTGCGTTCCCGCTCGGCCAGTATCGCTCTGGTGCTGAGCAATTCGTCGATCAGTCGCTGTCGTTCCGCGGCCTCGCGGAACAACGCCTGATAACCGAGCCCGATCCCGACCGCGACGGCGGCTCCGATGACCGGGCCGACCACACCGGCCACCGACCAGCCCCGATGCAGGCCGAAGCCGACTACCGCCACGGCGGTCGCGGCGGCCACGGCGCAGAGATTCCATGGGCGCGGCAGCAGGTGCAGGTACAGGAAGAACAGGCCGAACGCGAGATAACCCGCGTCCGGCGCGAGTACGGCCAGCCCGAGCCACAGGGCCGTCAGCGCACCGAGCCACACCGGAATCGCGCGCCGTTTCCCCGCGAACCCCGCACCCGCGAAATAGGTCACGAGGAAGGCCGCGGCGAGACCGACGGTCGCGGCCGGATGTGCCGCGCCGGGCAGCACCGCGCGCACGGCGACCACTACCGCCAAACCGGTCATCAGCACGTGCAGGCCGAGCCGCAAGGTGGTGAAAACCGGGGTCAACGGGGACGAGTGCACGGTGTCAGCTTATGTACGGCTATCGCCGGGGCATCCATCGAAAGGTGGAAAACCGCCGCCGACTTTCGCTCATCCGCGCTTCCTCCCCCGGCGCGATGGAAACGGCCCGGCGCGGCGTGAGGGTGGAGACATGTTCGTCGCACTCCGAGACCTCCGCGCCGCCCGCGGCCGGTTCGCACTGATCACACTCGTCGTCACGCTGGTGGCGGTGCTGGTGAGCTTCCTCAGCGGGCTAACGGCCGGGCTCGCGCACCAGAACGTCTCGGCCGTCGAGTCGTTGCCCGGCGATACCGTCGTCTTCGCCGACACCGGCGGCGCTCCCTCGTTCGACGGGTCCATGCTGACCGGAGAGCAGATCGCGACTTGGCGCGCCGCCGCCCGCGGCGTGACACCGGTGGGCATCGCCCGCGGCAAAGCGAACGGTGACGGCTCCGCCCCCGCGCAGGTCGCCCTGTTCGGCACGGACACGGCATTCGGCAACCACCCAGCGACCGATGCGGGCACGGTGCTGCTCAGTACCGGCGCGGCCGCCGATCTCGGTGCCGCGCCCGGCGGTTCCGTGGTGATCGGCGGCCGCGCGTTCGTCGTGTCCGCCGTGCGTGGCGACGACTGGTACAGCCATACGCCCGTGGTCTGGATGACGCTCGCCGACTGGCAGGCGCTCAACCCTCGTTCCGGCGCGGCCACCGTGCTCGCGGTGTCGGGGGCGACCGATCCGGAAGCGGTGAACACCACCGCACACACCCGGACCACCGACTTGTCGGGAGCGCGCTCGGCGATCGGCTCCTACCAGGCCGAAAACGGCTCGCTCACCCTGATGACCGCCCTGCTGTTCGCCATCTCCGCGCTGGTGATCGGCGCGTTCTTCACCGTGTGGACGATTCAGCGGATGCCCGACATCGCCACACTGAAAGCGCTGGGGGCGACTTCGGGGTCGCTCGTCCGCGACGCACTCGTCCAAGCCGCCACCGTGCTCACGGCCGGTATCGCGACCGGCCTCGGGATCACCGTCGCCGCGGCGGCATTGCTCGGCGACGCGGTGCCGTTCGTGCTGAGCCCGGCCACCACGCTGCTTCCCTCGCTCGCGCTGATCCTGCTCGGCTTGCTCGGCGCGGCGTTCGCCCTGCGCTTCCTGCTCACCGCCGACCCGCTCACCGCGCTCGGCGCGGGCCGCTGAACCGCAGGCCTCCGCACGGCACGATCGCCAACCGCCGCACCCGGATCGCCTCATCAGCGCACCCGAACCGCCCGACCGCCCTCAGCACGGAGTTTCGATGACACCCACCACCATGCTCACCCTCGCGGATGTGACGCTCACCTACCCCGACGGCACCGGCCGGCTCACCGCCCTGGACCGAGTGAACCTGCGGGTCTCCGGCGGCGAGATCGCCGCCATCACCGGCCCGTCCGGCTCCGGCAAGTCCAGCCTGCTAGCTGTGACAGCCACTCTGATCCGCCCGGAATCCGGGCGCATCCGTCTCGTAACGCCCCGGGACACAACCGATCTCGCTGACGTGACCCGTCGCGAAGCCGCCGCACTGCGTCGCTCGTCGATCGGCATCGTCTTCCAACAACCGAACCTGATCCCGGCACTCACCGCCGTCGAGCAACTCGAGGCGATGGCGCATCTCGGGCAGCGGATCATCACGTCACGCCGACACCGCCGCACGACCCGCGAACGCGCACTGGCACTACTGGACTCGGTCGGGCTCGCCGACCAGCGAGACAAGCGCCCCGCGCAACTGTCCGGCGGTCAACGGCAACGAGTGAACATCGCCCGCGCCCTGATGAACGCACCGTCCCTCCTGGTGATCGACGAACCCACCAGCGCACTGGACACCGAACGCGGCGCCGCGGTGATCGACCTGATCCTGTCCGTCGCCCACGAACACGAGGCCGCCACCCTCCTGGTCACCCACGACCGCACCCACCTGCACCGCATGAACGCCGTCTACCAGATGGTCGACGGACGCCTCACTCCGGAAACCGTTCCAGCCGCCGCCCTAGTGACCCCATAGGTCGCCAACAGACGGACCACCCCGGTGCCGACAACAGAACCCAGCGGTCTCCGGACTCGGGATACCGGCTGAGCTGACCGAGGACAAGCGGCGTGCACCTGCGGGGGAATGACATTAGTGCTCAGCCCGCGGACTGGGCTATCTTGTCGCCCACGAAGGAAGAGGCTCACGCGCGAGCAGCCACTGTTGTGGTATTCCGCAGACGTGATCTCGATTCCCTATTCCCGTGTGGGCTGCCACGATGCCACCGACGATCGCTGCTGTGGTGTCCACATCTCCACCCGCTTCAACGCATGCGGTGATGGCGGCCGGATAGTCGGCGAGATAGGTTGCTGCCGCCCACAAGGTGAACGGCACCGTGTCCTGAGCGCTGACCTGGGCGCCGTTGCCGAGTTCGTAGGCCGCTTCGGCTACCGTCTTGCCCAGTAGTTTTCGAGCTCCGCGGACACCTGTCGCGGTTAGTCCGTCGACCAGGTATGGCTCGACGGCGGATAGCAACTCCATTGATGTACAGCCAGTTTCGCGAGTGGCCGCGGCATGGCTCGCCGCGACGGCGATCGCCATGGCGCCGATGATCGCTTCGGGATGCCGATGGGTGACTTCGGCGGACAACGCGGCCTGCGCTGCGGCCCGGTCCGGGTTCCCGGCGAAGTACGCCCCAAGTGGGGCGACCCGCATCGCGGCTCCGTTTCCCCACGAACCACGACCGTCGAACGATGAGCCTGCGGCCTCGGCCCAGGGGCGTCCGTCACGTATCTGGTGCAGCACGACGACTGTGCCGCCACCGTAGCCGCGATAGGGCTTGCAGCGGTCGGCGAATACGGCCGCGAGCGCATCGCGGTCTATGTAGCTGCGGTTGCGAATTTCCGAATAGACCGAGCAGGCCATCTCGGTGTCGTCGGTCCATTGCCACGGGGCCGTCGGCGGGCGCCCGGCGAGAAGGTCGGATAGGGAACGGTCGGGCACGAAGAACTGGGCGCCCAATGCGTCGCCAACGGATAGACCGTCGAGGCTGTCGAGGGCGATATCAGGAGTCAGGGGCATACGGAAGCAATAGTGCCGACTCTGACCGACTACAGCAAGACGCCCGCTGTGCGACCACTCGGATCCAGTCGATCGATAGACAAATCGGAGCACTGCCGGTGGTAGGCGCGGGACGGTGCGGGTTCGATGTACCACCGGCCGCGAAGACCAGAAGGTAAGGGTTGGCAATTCAATAAGCGAGTGCATATCATCTACTCATGCTTACTAACTCTAGCGAGAACCGTTCCGGCGACCGGCACAGCGGCACGGATGAACAGCCGTTTTCCGACGGAACCGTGCTGATGCCCTGGCAGGCCGGGCCGCTGCACGACAGCCGGGGCCCGGTGTTCGTCAGCGTGACCGACTTTCTGGCCGCCTCCGAAGAGGACGTCCAGGCGATCTACAAGACGGGAATGCGGCTGGGCCGGAACTGGCCGGTGATGCACGGCGCGGTCGGCCTGTGGTTGTGGGCCCGGCCGTCGGAGTCGCGCGGCGGCTCGATCTCGGTGTGGGAAACCGAGCAGGACATGCGGCGGTTCGTGCGCTGGCCGGTGCACGCCGACATCATGCGGAAGTGGCGCGGCCGAGTCGGTCTGGCCACCGACTCCTGGCAGGCCGCGGAATTCGAAGCGGAGGAAGTGTGGGCACGGGCGCGGAACACGATCGAACGGCGCCCGCACCCGCAGGCCGGATGATCCAGCGGATCAGGGTGGCAAGACCCTGGCGTCGGCCGGGATCATGCCGAGCTCGCGTATTTTCTCCAGTCGGGTCACCGCACCGTTGACGGCATTCTCGTGCAGACCGGCGTCTCCGAGCGCCGCTCGAAATCGGTCCATATCCACGCCTTGGACCGCGCGGAGCACATCCCCTTCGAGGCGCTCACCCTTCTGCGCCATGACGAAATCGGAATCGATATTGATCTCCAGCGGTCGGGTCGACAGGGGAAACGATCGACCGTGGTCGATAGCGACCACTTCCAGCTGCCCGTTACGTTCCACGGTGCGGTAGTTGCCGGGATGCCGGTCCATGGCGCCGATGATGTAGTCGAGCACCGCGACCTGCTGTTGCTGCGTTTTCGGATATTCGCCCACCGGCTTGGCAGGCTCGGACTTGACGAACTGCTGGATCATGCCGGGGCCGGACGCTCTGCCGTCGGGTCCGATCACACCGTCCGTCCGAGCCGTCGGAGGCACCCGACCGAAGCCCAGTAGTTCATCGACGCGATATGCCGCGATCTCCCGGCTCGTCAGCGCGCCGGGAGCGTGCACGAAGGGCAATCCCGCGTCGTATTGCTCACCGTGGATCGGTTTGTAGACGTTGAGTTCACCGTCGTCGGAAAGCATCTTCTGCACTGTCGTGGAGCTTCTCAGCGCTTTGTCCCGCATGTCACCGTCGAACCCGACGTCGGTGGTCAGCCGACGCGCGCTCATCGCCGATTCGGTCGCGCTCGGCTGGTAGTCCCGCGTTCGCTGTCGAGCCACCTGTGCCGGATGCGGCTGTACCTGGGTGCGCGCCTCTTCCACCAGATGCGAGGACCGCTCGTCGACGTCCCGGAACTCACGAGCGCCGAGGTCGAGCGTGCGGCTGGTGCGCCGGTAGGTGCCCGCCGCGGTCTGGGTGCCCAGATCGAGGGTTCTGGTCAAGCGCCGGGTGATGTTGCGAAGTAGAGGGGTGACAGCGTCTCTCACCGAGAGGGCGGCGGGGCCGCGCCATCCGAAACCGGTGCGGGCAGCGCGGACCAAGGCGTGTGGACGCCGGGCCGCTTCGGCTCGACCGGGGTTTCATCGACGACGCGGTAATAGCTCATCTCCGGCGCGTCGAGCAGCGCACGCAGGAAGGACGGACCTTCGTCCGGCGTTATTCGCCCGGGCGGGTCGAAAACCTTGACACCGCGCTCGTACAACCTTTCGGCGATCGGGCATCCGTCACGATCGGTCACCGTGAGCGTCACGCCACCGCCAGGAACCAACCTGAATTCGGCTACTCGGCGTTCCGGCGAAAAACCGACGTCATAGATCGCGACCAGAGTCGGCGTGCACTCGGCCATGAACCCTCACCTTCACCTGCGACGAACCGCCCGGCAGCGGCCCGGCATCCGGCTGGAGCAAAGCTCCGGCCGGATGCCGACGTCTCATGAAGGGCAACCTACTACCGAACGGTCTGTTCCTCGCGGCGAGGCTCACGCCCGCGCGGGCCGTGAGATTCGGGTATCAGCGACCGCGCGACGAAGCGAGAGCGGAAGTGCTTTCGATCGACTACGCGCGGCCCGGGAAGCCACGGTGCGGCGCGGAGGGCGAACGCCGAGCGAAACCACGCGGCGGGGCGTGCCGCGATTCGAGAGTGATCAGCGCGCACACCGCCATGATCTCGTCCGCACGGAATTCCACATGGTCGAGCGCGGGAGTGATCACCGCGAACGCATCGACGCGGCCGACCACGGTGAGCAGCGCAGCGAGCGAAGCGGGCGCGGTCGGGCCCGCGACCAGCGTTCGCGCCAGGTCGAAGCCCGACGCCTTCGCCAGCGCCCGGATTTCCATTTCGTGCCTGCGCGTGCGCTGGCCGGAGATGTCGCGGCGCAGGTACCCGACCACTTTCGGCTTCATGATCACCTCTCGTTCGATGGGAGCGCCCGCCGCCGGGGGCTTTCGCCACCGCTCGCGGCTCACCGCGTCCGGAGTGCCGTGCCGCGCACGGCATCACCCCGGCGGCGCGCGTACCTCGAGCCTCGAGGAACGGAAGGGACACCGCCACGCTGTCAAGCGCACGAGACCAAGTGCGCGATATCTGCGGTTGCCCCTCCTCGCCTGCGCGACCGTGCTTAAGTCCGCTCAGGACATCGAATTTCGAGTCAGGGGGATCGAAGGTGACGGACAAAGAGATCGACGGCGTATGGGAGTCGCCGCGATTCCGCAAGTTGCTCGCCGAAGGACGGCCCGGTCAGGCCCTCGCCCTCGTCCGCAAAGAAATGGGCCTGTCCCAAGCCGATTTCGGAGCACTGCTGCACTGGGACCGCACCCACGCTGGACGAGTCGAGCGCGGAGAAGTAGGAACCATCTTCGTCATTCGCGAACTGGTCCGCGCCGCCGACGCGCTGGGCGTTCCGCGCACCGCGTTGCTGCCCCTCTTGCTCGCTACCCCCGATACGGGGACCATCGACAACGGGGCCTGCGAAGGAGTCGACGACGTGGACCGCAGACAATTCGGCCTGGCAGCGACAATGACCGCGGTGGCGGGTGTCTCCATACCGCCGACCAGGAACGCGGAACCGATTCGGGTCGGCACCGGGCATATCACGTATATCCGCATGCTCACCGAACGACTCTGGGAGCACGACCATCATCGCGGTGGCGGCGCGATATTCCACTACGCAGCAGGGCAATACGCCTCCGTACGGCGGCTACTGGACTCGAGGTCCTACGGCCACCGCATAGGTGCCGAATTGGTCAGTGCGACGGGATGGCTGTCGAATACCGTTGCATGGTTGGCTCGCGACAGTAATCGCCCCGGCACGGCCCGGCGGCACCTCACGGAATCGGTCTTGCTCGCCGAACAGTGCGGTGACAATGCCTTATTGGCCGCCGCCCTCGGCGATCTCGCGAATCTCGCCGCGTCCTCGCCCGCTTCCTTCGCCGAGCCCGTGCGCCTCGCACGACGTTCGACAGAACTCGTCAGGGGCATACCGTCGGCTCGTATGAACGCGCTGAAGGCCGCCGAGGAGGCAACGGCCTACGCGGCCGTCGGCGACGAGCAGGAGTTCAGCCGCGCGATGGTGCGAGTCTGGCGCGAAGCCGATCGCGGGCTCGACAGCCCGGACGACCCGGCATGGCTGGAGCACGTCACCGAGGCCGAACTGCGCGCCCACGAGGCGCGAGGACTCGGCATGCTCGGACACCACAGCCGGGCGGTGCAGCTGTACCGCGAGAGCGTCGGCCATGAGAGCTGTTTCCCCCGCGACGAAGCGTCGTACCGCGCCTACTACGCCGCAGCCCTCGCGGGCCTCGGCGACACCACCTCCGCCATCACCGAAGCACACACCGCCCTCACCCTCCTCGAAGGCCCCGTCAACTCCCCACGCCTCCTGGCCGAACTACGCCCCGTCCGCGCCGCCGCCACCCGCACCCACGGCGAGGACGCCGAACACCTCCGCCACCGCTTCGACACACTCGCCCGAACGGCGTGACCTGGCTCGACAAGACATGTAACTGCGCAGCGCAGCCGCCGAGACCAAATGCGTCAGATCGGCGGTTGTCCCTTCAAACCTGCACGATTGTGCTCAAAGACGGCTCATAACACCGGGTTCGGGTCAGGAGGCCGAAGCGGCGGATAGTTCAGTGTTGCACCAGAATAATTATCCGTAGCTTTCTTGCAATGTTTCTCCGAAATGTAGCATACTGTGACGGTCGGCACGCATTCCGAGACAACCGCAGGGAGGTGCGCAGGATGCCAAGGCAGGACCCCCACTCCGCCGACACACCGTTGCGGCGCCATCTCGACGGCACCGCGACGTCGCGTCCGACCGCTCTCGACGCCTTCCGCGAAGCCCGCAAAACCTTCCTCGCCGGCGACCGTGTGGACATGCAAGCGCTGGCCAAGGAGCTCGCCGTTGACCGCGCCACCCTGTATCGCTGGGTCGGCTCCCGCGACCAATTGCTCACCGAGATTCTCTGGTCACTGATCGAACCGACCCTCACCCGCTCGCGGAAGACCCACTGCCACTCCGGACCTCCCGCCGCGCCCGGTCAGTCCCCCGCCGCAGCCGTCATGAACGAGGCCATGCGCGCCGTCAACACGAATCCGGGCATGCAGCGCTTCATCGACCGCGAGGGCGAACTGGCCCTGCGCCTGCTGACAACCAAAGCGTCCGGTTTCGAGGCTCGACTGATCGAGCTGATCGCCGAGATCGTGCGCGAGGAGACCGCCGCCGGTCGCCTGCAGTCGTCGATTCCTTCCGAAGATCTGCCGTACGTACTGGTCCGCGTCATGGAGTCCTATACCTACCTCGGGCTCATCACCGGCCAGCAGCCCGACCATGATCGTTCCGCCAGGGTTGTCAACGCACTCCTACCCTGCGAGAAGACCAGCGGTCCGGATGCGGAGTAGGCCACCGGAAGCTGCGTGACGACAGGTGTACACCTCTTCAGCGGAATCCCCGCTTCCCCGCGAACCCGACGTCCACATCAGGTTTACCGGACCTGCCGGCGTATTCGACTACGTAGCTTGTCGAACAGCAGTCCGAAACCTGTTGCGAAAATGGTCCGAGAGTCACTGTCCGGAAGTATCGGCATCCGAAGTCGGCGATCCAAGCATTGAATATGATCGGCTGCCTTGTGAACGACTGTGGCTACTTCCCTGACTCCTATCGCGCCTACTACGCCGCCCGGTACCACGAGGAGCTGACCAGGCTGCCGCGGCATAGGGAGCCGCACTGACAGTTCACTCAGCGCGTCGCAGCTTCTACCGCTGTCGCGTGCGTCCTCGGCTAATTGCCGTATTGCTTGGTTTCCGGCCGTTCGATCATGATCGCGTGAGCTGGTTCCTCGGCCACCGGTCGGTGTTCGACTCCGCGAGGAACCACGAAGATCTCGCCGGGACCAAGTGTTACCGCCGCATGGTCCTGCATTTCGATGCGGAAGGTGCCGTTCCAGCAGAGGAACAGCTCGTCTTCGTCGTGGTGATGCCAGGGGAATGCGCCGTGCAGGCGAGCGATGCGCACCACGGCGTCGTTGGCGGTGGCCAGGTCGCGCGGCTGCCAAGGACCGCTCAGGTCGTCGACGACATCGGTAATGGAGATCTTGCTCATGGGTTCATCGTCGCCGTGGCGAGGTCGGGACCCTAGAGCCAATCAGGCAGAATTGGTTTGCATATGGAGCCAATGGAACTTGCTGATCGGCTCGGTCGCTGGTCGACCGACCGAGGTCCGCTCTATGTCCTGCTGGCGCGGCGACTGCGGGCGTTGATCGATGACGGTGAGCTGCGGTCGGGCATGCGGCTGCCGCCCGAGCGCAAACTGGCGAAGGCTCTCGCGGTCGGGCGCAGTACGGTGGTAGCGGCATACGATCTGCTCGGCGCGGATGGTCGCGTGGTGCGCCGCCAGGGCAGTGGCACCCGGGTCGCGGGAACCGAGACGGTCCCGGCTCGCGAGACCACCCATTCCCCGGCCTTTTTGCAACTGCTCGAGCCGAGCGCCGATGTCATCGCGCTCGCTTGTGCCGCTCCGGGGAAACCGCCGCCCGAGTTGGCCCAGGCATATCGGCGCATCGCGCCCGAGCTCGCCGCGGTCGAGGGCGACATCGGGTACCACCCAACCGGACATCCGCTGTTGCGCAGGGCGATTGCCGACCGATATCGAGCGCGTGGCGTGCCAACCGATCCGGAGCAGATTCTCGTCACCGGCGGCGGACAACACGCGCTGTCGCTACTCGCCCGCGCACTGCTCCGGCCCGGTGACCACGTCCTGGTCGAGGCGCCGACGTACCCGGGCGCGCTCGAGGCGTTTCGCGAGGCCGCGACGGTACTGCGGACAGGCCCGGTCGGCTTGGGCACGGTAACCTCGGCGGCGCTCGCGTATGTCGTTGCGACATGCCACAACCCCACAGGTACGGTGCTTCCCGCGTCGGGACGGCGGGTCCTGGTCGAGTCGGCGAGAAGGGCCGCGGTGCCTTTGGTCGATGACGAGGTGCTGGCCGATCTCGGATTCCCTGGCACCGATCCGCCACCACCGCCGTTGGCCCACTATGACGAATCGGTGATATCCATCGGTTCGCTCAGCAAGGTCGTCTGGGGCGGGTTGCGTGTCGGTTGGGTGCGGGCACCGGTCCCGGTGATCGCCCGGTTGTCTCGGCTGCGCGCGGTGCACGACCTCGGCGGCAACATCCCAGCACAGTTAGCCGCCACCTGGCTGCTCCGCGATCTCGACCGATTGCGGGAACGAATCTCGCAGCAGCGCAGAGAAGGTCACGACCTGCTGGTGGCCGAACTGGCCGCGCGTCTGCCGAAATGGGACATCCCCACGGTGTCCGGTGGCCAGACGCTGTGGATCCGACTGCCCCATGGGGACGGCGCCTCCTTCGCTCAGCGCGCACTGCGACACGGGGTCGCGATCTTGCCCGGTGCCGGGCTTGATGCCTCCGGCGGCAGCATCGACCGCATACGGATCAGTTTCGTCGCCGAACCCCACGACCTGCGCGAAGCCGCACGCCGATTAGCCGAGGCATGGCGGACCTACGAACCACCTGACCAGCCCGTCGCGGTGTCACCCCCGCTTGCTATTTGAACGGACTTCCGTTCCGGCTGCGCTGCACCGTCCGAGTGGCGCGAACGCGTGCCGACCCGCACGCACGGCGTAAGCGGCCGACCCGCACTCACTCGTTCCGCATACGTTGACCGGACCGGTTTTCCGGCCGTGTGGTCGAGTGGGTAGGTCGCGGGCGGCGAACGTCGTGGTCCGACGGGCCGCCGCCCGGTTGCCGACGCGAACCCCGGCCGCGGCCCAGCCGACGACCTCGCGACGGGGTCGTCCGCGACTCGCCGATGTCCACCGCGTCCGCCGAAAAGGGAAGCAGGTCGCTCGGCCATCGCGCCGCAGGTGGGGCGGCCACCGTGGCCCTTGCCGGTCGAGGCATGAGGGTCGCGGCGAGTGTGGCGCCCGAGGCGAACAGGGCCGAGCAGATCCACATGGCCGCGCGGTAGCCCGCGCCGAACGCGACGCCGTCGGTGAGCGGCGTACGGGAGATGCCGACCAGGCCGGGGATCGCGGCGATGGCGAGTAACTGGGCGATGCGGGCGATCGCGTTGTTGACCCCGGAGGCGATGCCCGCCTCCTCGGTCGGCACCGACGCGAACACGGATTCGGTCAACGGAGCCACGAACATCGCCATGCCCGCGCCGAGCAGGAGGACACCGGGCAGCACCGCGGTGGCGTACGAACCGTCTGCGCCGATCCCGGCCAGCGACATCGATCCGGCGGCGGACAACAGGAGCCCGATGGTCATCGGCAGGCGCGCGCCGTGCCGCTGCGTCCACCGCCCGATCCAGCCTGACGACAGCAACATGATCGCGGTGATCGGGATCGTGGCGGTCCCGGCGACCAGAGGGGAATACCCCGCGACGATCTGCAATTGGAGCAGCAACAGGAACAGCACACACCCCAAGGCGGCATACACCGGCAACGTCACCAGATTGACCGCGGTGAATTGCCGCGACCGGAACAGCGCGGGCGGGACCAGCGGGTTGCGGACGCGGGTCTGCACGATCACGAAGACGGCCACGAGCGCGGCGCCGGGAACCTGCATCCCCGGGTGTCCTGCGATGAACCCGTAGGTCAGCGTCACCAGGCCCGTGACCACCACCGCCGTGCCGATGAGGTCCGGCCGCGCCGGCGCGTACGGATCTCGGGACTCCGGGACGCGGCGCATCGACACGACGGCCACGGCCACGGCCAACGGGACATTGATCAGGAACACCGAGCGCCATCCGGCCAGTTCCACCAGCCAGCCGCCGACGATCGGCCCCACCGCACCCGCCACGCCCCCGAGACCGGACCACATGCCGATCGCCGCGCCTTGATCGCGCGGATCCAGCGACGCCGCGATCAGCGCGAGACTGCCGGGCGTGATCAGCGCACCCGCGACCCCCTGCACCACCCGCGCCGCCACCAGCGTCGCGACGTCCGGCGCGACTCCGCACCACGCCGAGGCCAGCGCGAAGACCACACTGCCCCAGACGAATACCGCGCGACGGCCGTACCTGTCACCCAACGCCCCGCCCACCAGGATCAGCGACGCCAAGGCGAGGGTGTAGCCGCTCACCACCCATTGGAGATCCACCATGTCGGCGCCGAGGTCCGCCCCGATCCGCGGCACGACGAGATTGACCACGGTGGTGTCGAGGGAGACCAGCGCCGAACCGAGCACGGCGGCGGCCATGATCCACCGGCCCGTGCCGGACCGCAGCCGGGGACGTTCGGCGAACGTCGCCCCGCCCGCCGCGATGACGTCGCTCATCTGCCCGCGAGCACCACGGCGAAGCGCTCGGCGGGATCGGTCCAGGATCGCTGCGCCGGGAGCCCGGCAGCGGCCAGCTCGGCGTGGAAGTCCGCCAGCCGGAACTTCGCCGAGATCTCGGTGCGCATCTGCTCACCGGCGGCGAACTCGAGCATCAGATCCAGGTCCGCGACGGTCACCGTCATGTCGGCGGTGGCCTCCAACCGCATCTCGATCCACCGGTTGCCGGGATCCCACACGGCGACGTGCGCGAACCGCGAGGGTTCGAAATTCGCGCCGAGCCGGTTGTTCACCACGTGCAGGATGTTCCGGTTGAACTCGGCCGTTACGCCCGCGGCGTCGTCGTAGGCGGGCACCATGACGGCCGGATCGGTCACCAGGCCCACGCCCAGCAGCAACTGTTCCCCCGGCTCGAGCACGTCGTGCAGGCGCCCGAAGAACTCGGCCCGCTCCGCCGGGACGAGGTTGCCCAGCGTGCCGCCGAGCAGCGCGACGATCCTTCGCCCACGGCGTGGCAGCCAGTCGAGCCCGTTGGTGAAATCACTGACCAGGCCGTGGACCTCGAGCCGGGGGAACTCCGCGTTGATCCACCCGACCGCGTCCCGCAGAGCGGACTCGGAGACGTCCAAGGGCACATACGAGCGCAACGAGCCGTGTGCACTGAACGAACGCAGCAGCAGACCGGTCTTCTCCGAGGATCCCGAACCGAGTTCGATCAGCTCCGTCGCGTCGGAGGCCCCGACCGCGATCTCCTGAGCGCAAGCGTGCAGCAGCGCGCGCTCGGTGCGGGTCGGATAGTACTCGGGCAGGTCGGTGATCGCCTCGAACAGTTTGCTGCCACGGGTGTCGTAGAACCACTTGGGCGGCAGCCATTTCCGCGGTCCGGACAGTCCGGTCATGACATCCGTGCGCAGTGCTTCGGCCAGATCCGCCTCGGTGATCCGGATGTCGATCGTCGCTTCCATCGGGATGGTTCCTTCCAATGCCAGTACCGGGGTTTCGCGTCCGGCTTCACGACGCCGGAGCGAGCGCGTACCTGTCGCGGGTCGATTCGGCCCAAGCGACGACGAGGGGGGAAAGCAGCCCGGCGGCCAGCAGGACGAATCCCGTGATGTACCAGCCGACGACGCCGACATCGACGCACAACCAAGCGAGCAGCGCCGGGCCGACGGTGTCGGCCATTCGTAAGCCGATGCTGAAAACACCCAGGTACGCGCCGATTTCCCGCGGCGGGGCGAGCAGGTTCGACGCTTCGAAGCCGCCCGCCGTCTGCCACAGCTCCCCCACGCTCAGGATCGCGCCGCCCGCGACCAGGATGAGCACCGCGATCCAGCCGCCGTGGCCGCGCGCGGCCGCGAACAGGACGCAGGCGATCAGGAACGCCCAGCCGCAGCGCCGCAGCGCCGCGCCCGCCGCTGGGACGTCGAGGACGCGCCTGCTGGCGCGGACCTGGAATAACACGACGATGGCGATGTTGAGCATGTCGAGCGTGGCGATCGACCAGCGCGGCGCCGTGGTCGCGCCGATTATCCACAAGGGAATGGCGACCGACTGGACGCGGTACTGCAGCGACAGCACACCGTCGAGCGCCGTCAATGCCAGATACGGCCGGTCGCGCAGTGCCGCCCACCGGCTGCGGCCGCCTGGCGACTCGGCATCGACGGATCGCAGCGCGGGCAGTCGGCCGACCAGCAGCGCCGCCAGGGCGAGAAATACCGCTCCGACGACGATCGCCGCGCGATAGAGCAGGGCGGAGTCGAATTGCACCGCCAGCGCGGACATCCCGATGCCGACGGCGATGCCGACGTTGAGCACCGACCGCGTGTACGCCCGGAACTCGTTGGCCCGGTCGGTGCCGATCTTGGTGATGATCGCCGTGGTCAGCAATTGCACGCAGGCCTGCCCCGCGGCCGCCGCGGGAACGACGAGCAAATACATCGCGAATCCGTCGACCGCGAGAAATCCGAGCGTGGCGAGAGCGGCGACGATCAGACTGCGACGCAATACCAGCAGCGGATCATGCCGATCCGAGAGTTTGCCGACGAGTACTCCGCCGACAACGCAGGCGGCGCCGGCGACGCTCAGCCCCACGCCGACCCGCATCGGCGAAATCCGCACGATCCTGGTGAAATACAGGACCACGGTGGACAAATAGATTCCGCTGGAGACAGCGGACGCCGCGGTGATCAGGGTCAGCATGCGCTGCGGACCCGGCGGCGGTAGAGCTACGGAGAGCCGAGACACGAGAGAAGTCCGAGCAGATCAGGCGACCGCCGCCGCGACAGGTGAATCGAGCGCCGTGCACATCATTCGGAACCCGGCCACGGTGCGGCGCACCGATTCCAGTACTTCCGCGGTCGACTTTCCACGGATGCGGAATGCCGCACCGATATCGGCATAGCCGAACGTTTCGGTGATCACCGACCCCACCTGCGGAATCGAGCAGTGGTACGGGGCGTAGGCCTCCGGGACCGCCCAGTGCACGGCCACCACCCGGCACGGCGGCGTCACCGGCGGGTGGATGAGCAGTTCGGCGACCACCTCGCCGTCGGTGAGCGGCGCCGTGGCGGGCGTCCGGCCGAGCTGGATGTCGACCGCCGCGCCGAGCAGGTCGTATCGGTGCACCTCGCGCCACATGTGGGTGGTTTGCCCGCCGCACGCGCGCGCCGCGACCTCCAGAAACTGGACGCGGGGAGAATCGCCGTCTCCGCCGACGAAGAATTCCAGATGGAATACGGTCGGGACACCAGGGCTGAGTGCGGAAAGAACCGATTCGGCGAACTCGGTCAATGTACCGGTCAATGCGGGATCGTCGACCTCGATATAGCCCAGGCTTTCCGCTTCGTTGGCGAAATCGAGGCATGTTCCGAGATATTTCGAAGCACGCCAGGGCCCGAGTTGGGAACCCGTCCACACGCCGTCGATGGCGCCGACTTCGTCCGGGCAGAATTCTTGGACCAGAAATGGTTCGGACGCGAGGTCCGGCAATGCGGCGAGATCCGCTTCCGAATTCAGCTTGACCACATCGCGGCTGCCGGCGCCGAATCTGGGCTTGACGATGATCGGGAAACCGGACTCCGCGGCGAATTCGGCGACCGAGGACAGGTCGGGTGCGGCGCGGAATGCGGGAACGGAGACGTTCCGCGCGGCGACCGCTTGGGCCATTGTCAGCTTGTCGCGGAACCGGGTGACGTATTCCGCCCGGTCACCGGGGATGCCGAATTCCGCGCGCAGTTCCGCCGCCGGGAGTAGGTCGAACTCGTGCAGTGCGACAATGCGTTCCGGCGTGCCGAACCGTGCCGCGAGATCGCGCACGGCACCGTGCACCGGAGTCGCGCCGTCGAGAACCGTGACCGCCGCCGCCTGCTCGGGTATCCCGTCGGGCAAGCCGCTCGCGCAAACATAGGTGACAAGATTGCGAACGTGATCGATACGCTCGGTATACGGAACATCGACACCACGTACGCGGTGGATCACGGTCACGTGTGGTAGCACAGATTCCTCCGTTTGAAGTCGGCTCACTGAACTCAAATAAGGCGCCGGAGACGAAGACAGAGTTACGACTCCGCCAACGCCCGGCAGCGCGGCGGAGAAACATCTGGTCAGGAGAATGATTGTGCGTTCACGTAGCGCGTGATCTATGCCTCATACTGCTGAGTATGCACCTTCCCAACACTGGCAATTCTTCCCCGAAATGAGAAATGCCTGCATGTCTGACCACGTTGTACGCTGGCCTGTTCACCTCACCGGCGTCGCTGGCGGCGACAGCATGAAAACATCTGTTCAGCGATTGCTGTGAGTTTTCTTTGAGATAGCTGTGCGCTGTCCAGATGGTCGGAAACCAGTAATTTGGATCACAGCGCGCCGCCAGGCCGGACACCTCGCCCGCTGAGCCACCGAAGCCGCACGGGCAGGAGTGAGGCCGAGCATGCCGCCAGGAGCGGACGAAGACGACTCGCATCGCCCCCGGGGCCGGAGTCGACCGTCAGTGCCGACGACCGAGGAGGATGTCGCGCTGATCGGCGACCACGGCGCGGATCGCGGCGACGACGGCGGCCACTTCCGGGCGGCGAAGGGTTTCGGTGCGCGCGACGAGCCAGTAGCCGAGGGTGACGGTCACCGAATCGGCCAGCACGCGAACGAGGTCCGCGTGGCGATCGGCCATGAAGCACGGCAGCAGGCCCAGGCCCGCGGAGGCGCGCGTGGCCTCGACGTGCACGAAAACATTGGTGGACGTGACCGATTCGCGCATCGCGGGTACGAAGCTGGAGGCCAAGTCGAGATCGTCGACTTGCAGCATGGAATCGATGAAGTAGACCAGCGGATACCGGGACAGGTCGTCGATCGTCGCGGGTGCGCCGTTCTCGTACAGGTATTCGCGGGAACCGTAGAGGCCGAGACAGTAGTCGGCCAGATGCGTGGCGGTGGCGCGGTGCACTTGCGGCTCGCCCACCACGATCTCGAGATCCAGCCCCGAACGCTGCTGCGAGGCGCGCCGGGTGATCGCCACGATTTCCACCGAGATCTTGGGGTGCCGCCGCTGCACCTCCGCCGCCGCGGGCGCGGCGATGTAAGCGCTGAAGCCGTCGGTCGCCGAGAGCCGGACCACCCCCTCCAGCACCCGGTTTCCGTCGGCGTCCGCGGCCAGCGACTTCACCGCCGACTCCACCGCCTCGGCCGCGGCCAGGGCTTCCCTGCCGAGATCGGTCAGCTCCCAGCCACCGGTCACCCGGGTGAGCACCCGGCCGCCGAGGGTGTGCTCGAGCGCGGCGATGCGCCGGGAGATGGTGGTGTGGTTGATGCCGAGTTCGTCGGCCGCCGTCACGAATCGGCCGGAGCGCCCGACGGCCAGGAGGACGAGGAGGTCGTCCGCGCTGGGACGACCAGGAGTGGCCGGGCGCATATCTGCATCTTTGCAGAGACGCACTGCATAAATGGTCATTGCGGCGTAATTCCTCTGCACCAATACTCGGTGCAGCCAACGCATTGTGGGGGCCGTCACATCGGGAACGAAGTGTGGCCCCGGGCACGAAGGAGAAGTGCGATGAGGGAGCACAACGCCGTAGCGGCGGATTCGGGCGGCACGACCAGCGGCCTGCGCCGCGTGGTGGCCGCGTCGATGGCGGGCACGGTGGTGGAGTGGTACGAGTTCTTCCTGTACGGCACCGCCGCCACGCTGGTGTTCAGCAAGGTGTTCTTCGCCAAGGGCACCAGCGACCTGGACGCCATCCTCGCCGCGTTCATCACCTACGCGGTCGGTTTCGCGGCGCGGCCGCTGGGCGGCGTGGTGTTCGGGCACTTCGGCGACAAGTACGGCCGCAAGAAGCTGCTGCAGTTCAGCCTGGTGCTGGTGGGCAGCGCGACGTTCCTGATGGGCTGCCTGCCGACCTTCGGGCAGATCGGCTACTGGGCGCCCGCGCTGCTGGTGGCCCTGCGCTTCATCCAAGGCTTCGCGGTCGGCGGAGAGTGGGGCGGCGCGGTGCTGCTGGTCGCCGAGCACAGCCCGAGCCGCAGCCGCGGATTCTGGGCGAGCTGGCCACAGGCAGGCGTACCCGCGGGCAACCTGCTGGCGACGGTGGTGCTGCTGGTGCTCACCTCCACGCTGTCGGACGAGGCGTTCCTCGGCTGGGGCTGGCGGGTCGCGTTCTGGTTGTCGGCGGTCGTGGTGCTGATCGGCTACTACATCCGCACCAAGATCACCGACGCGCCCATCTTCGTCGCGGCGCAGCGGGAAGCCGAGCAGATCAAGGCGACCTCGCTGAGCGTGGTGGAGGTGCTGCGCCGCTATCCGCGCGGCGTGCTCACCGCGATGGGGCTGCGTTTCGGCGAGAACGTCATGTACTACCTGGTGGTCACGTTCACCATCACCTATCTGAAGACGCAGGTGCACGCCGACACCCAAGTGATCCTGTGGTGGCTGCTGGCCGCGCACGCGGTGCACTTCGTGGCGATCCCGATGGTGGGCAACCTGTCCGACCGCATCGGCAGGCGGCCGGTCTACCTGATCGGCGCGCTCACCGCGGGCACCTGGGGCTTCTTCGCCTTCCCGATGATGGACAGCGGCCACAACGTGGTCATCATGTCCGCCATCGTCATCGGCTTGATCTTCCACGCCTTCATGTACGCCGGGCAGCCCGCGATCATGGCCGAGATGTTCCCCACCCGGATGCGCTATTCCGGTGTGTCCCTCGGCTACCAGGTGACCTCGATCGTGGCCGGTTCGCTGGCGCCGATCATCGCCGTCCGGCTGCTGAACACCTACCACTCCGCGGTGCCGATCGCCTGGTACCTGGCGGGCGCGGCGGCGGTGAGCGCGATCGCCGTGCTCGTCGCACGAGAGACGAAGGGACTGACCTTGGAGAGCATCGATCACGCCGATGCCGAGACCCTCGGCGCGCGCACCGAAGTGACCGTGCGATGAGCGATCTGGCGGGGCGCAGCGCCCTGGTCACCGGCGGCGCGAGCGGCATCGGCGCGGCGTGCGCCCGCGCGCTCGCGGCGCGGGGGGCCACGGTCACGGTGGCCGACGTCGACGACGTCGGCGCGAAGACCGTGGCCAGGGAGCTGGGCGGCAAGTCGTGGGCGGTGGACCTGCTCGACGTCGCGGCGCTGGAGGAGCTGGAACTCGACGTCGACATCCTGATCAACAACGCCGGGGTGCAGCACGTCAGCCCGATCCAGGACTTCGCGCCGCAGCGCTTCCGCGACCTGCTCACGCTGATGGTCGAGGCCCCGTTCCTGCTGGTGCGCGCGGCGCTGCCGCACATGTACCGGCAGGGCTGGGGACGGATCGTCAACATCTCCTCGGTCCACGGCCTGCGCGCCTCCGAATACAAGGTCGCGTACGTGACGGCCAAGCACGGCCTGGAGGGGCTGTCCAAGGTCACCGCGCTGGAGGGCGGCCCGCACGGCGTCACCAGCAATTGCGTGAACCCCGGCTATGTGCGGACGCCGCTGGTGGACAAGCAGATCGCGGATCAGGCCAAGGCGCACGGCGTGCCCGAGCAGGAGGTGGTGGAGAAGATCCTGCTCACCGAGAGCGCGATCAAACGGCTCGTCGAGCCGGAGGAGGTCGCGTCGCTGGTGGCCTGGCTGGTGTCGCCGGAGGCGGGCATGGTCACCGGCGCGGCCTACACGATGGATGGCGGGTGGAGCGCGCGATGAGGGCGCGCTCACCCGAGCGCGGTCAGCGCCATTCCGCGCAGCACCGGCCGGGCGCGTGCCGCGGTCGCCTCGCTCGCGCTGTGCGGGGTGGAGTTGATCAGACCGAAGGCGGCGTGGGCCTGCACCCGCGCCGCCTCCTCGGGTAGTTCGGGATGCAGCTCGCGCAACACGCTCACCCAGATCTCCACGTACTGGCGCTGGGTGCGGCGGATCTCGCGGCGGGCCGCAGCGGGCACGTTGTCCAGGTCGCGGTCCTGGATGCGGATCAGCTCCGGCTCGCCGAGCGCGAAGTCCAGATGGTGATCGACCAGCCCGGCGAGCGCCTCCTCCGGGGAGTTCGTGCCCGCGACCACCTTCTTGCCGCCGTCGAGCAGGCGCTGACTCACCCCGACCAGCAGCTCGATCAGCAGCGCTTCCTTGTTCGGGAAGTGCCGGTAGACCGCGGGGCCGCTGATGCCGACGGCGGCGCCCAGGTCGTCCAGGCGCATGCCGAGGAAGCCGCGATCGGCGATCAACCGCGCTCCCGCCTCCAGCAGTTGCATCCTGCGTTGCGCCTTCAATTGCTCACGACGCGTCGGCGCGACGGATTCGGCACTGGTCACACGCGGTCCTTTCGGCCGATCTGGACAACTCGGTTAATCAAGACTAACCTGAATTTCAGTTATCGTCGACTAACTGGACGACAGGATTACGTGATGACCGTTACCGAAGAGGTCGTCGGGAACCGCGCCGCGCACGCGGCGTTGGTCGACGATCTGCGCGCCCGGCTGGCCGCCGCGGCGCTGGGCGGGCCCCAGAAGGCACGCGATCGCCACGTCGCGCGGGGCAAACTGCTGCCCAGGCAGCGCGTGGACCAGCTGCTGGACCCGGGGAGCCCCTTCCTCGAGCTGTCCCCGCTGGCCGCGACCGGAATGTACGGCGACGACTCCCCCGGCGCCGGGATCATCACCGGGATCGGCCGGGTGTCCGGCCGGGAATGCGTGATCGTGGCCAACGACGCGACGGTCAAGGGCGGCACCTACTACCCCATGACGGTGAAGAAGCATCTGCGCGCGCAGGAGATCGCGTTGCAGAACCAGCTGCCGTGCGTCTACCTGGTCGACTCCGGTGGCGCGTACCTGCCGCACCAGGACGAGGTGTTCCCCGACCGGGAGCACTTCGGGCGCATCTTCTACAACCAGGCGACCATGAGCGCCAAAGGGATTCCGCAGATCGCCGCGGTGCTCGGCTCCTGCACCGCGGGCGGCGCCTACGTGCCCGCGATGAGCGACGAGGCCGTGATCGTGCGCAACCAGGGCACCATCTTCCTCGGCGGCCCGCCGCTGGTGAAGGCCGCGACCGGTGAGGTGGTCACGGCCGAGGAACTCGGCGGCGGCGAGCTGCACTCGCGCACCTCCGGCGTCACCGACCACCTGGCCGAGGACGATCAGGACGCGCTGCGCATCGTGCGCCGCATCGTGGCCACGCTCGGCCCGCGCACGCCGGTCCCGTGGGAGGTGCGGCCCGTCATCGCGCCCGCCGCGCCGGAATCCGAGCTCTACGACGTGGTGCCGACCGACCTGCGCACTCCCTACGACGTGCGCGAGGTGATCCATCGCCTGGTCGACGGGACCGTCGAGGGCGAGAGCGGGTTCCACGAGTTCAAGGCCGAATACGGCAAGACCTTGGTCACCGGGTTCGCGCACATCCACGGACATCCGGTGGGCATCGTCGCCAACAACGGCGTGCTGTTCAGCGAATCCGCCATGAAGGGCGCGCATTTCATCGAGCTGTGCGACAAGCGCAGTATCCCGCTGCTGTTCCTGCAGAACATCACCGGCTTCATGGTCGGCCGCGACTACGAGGCAGGCGGCATCGCCAAGCACGGCGCGAAGATGGTCACCGCGGTGGCCTGCGCCCGCGTGCCGAAGCTCACCGTCGTCATCGGCGGCTCCTACGGCGCGGGCAACTACTCGATGTGCGGGCGCGCGTATTCGCCGCGGTTCCTGTGGATGTGGCCGAACGCCCGGATCTCGGTGATGGGTGGCGAGCAGGCGGCGTCGGTGCTGGCGACGGTGCGCGGCGACCAGCTCGACAGCAGCGGGCAGCCCTGGTCGGCCGCGGACGAGGAGGCGTTCAAGGCCCCGATCCGGGACCAGTACGAGAGCCAGGGCAACCCCTATTACTCGACGGCCAGGTTGTGGGACGACGGCGTGATCGATCCCGCCGACACCAGAACCGTGCTCGGGCTGGCGCTGTCGGTGTGCGCGCAGGCCCCGCTCGAACCCGTCTCCTACGGCGTTTTCCGGATGTGATGACGATGCTGAACAGATCCGTTCCCGTCGGATTCGACACCGTGCTGGTCGCCAACCGCGGCGAGATCGCGGTGCGGGTGATCCGCACTCTGCGCGCCTTGGGGATTCGCTCGGTGGCCGTCTACAGCGACGCCGACGCCGACGCCCGCCACGTCCACGAAGCCGACACTGCGGTGCGTCTCGGCCCGGCCCCCGCCCGGGAGAGCTACCTCGCCATCGACCGGGTGGTGGCCGCCGCCGTGCGCACCGGCGCGCAAGCGGTCCACCCCGGCTACGGGTTCCTCTCGGAGAACGCCGCTTTCGCCGCCGCGCTGGCGGAGGCGGACATCGTCTTCCTCGGACCGCCGGCCCGCGCCATCGAGGTGATGGGCGACAAGATCACCGCGAAGAACACCGTGGCCGCGTTCGGTGTCCCCGTGGTGCCCGGCATCGCCACCCCGGGCCTGACCGATGACGAGCTGATCGCCGCGGCCGCCGAAGTCGGCTATCCGGTGCTGGTCAAGCCGTCCGCGG
Organism: Nocardia sp. NPDC051929; assembly: GCF_044548645.1. Lineage (NCBI taxonomy): Bacteria > Bacillati > Actinomycetota > Actinomycetes > Mycobacteriales > Nocardiaceae > Nocardia > Nocardia sp. NPDC051929. The sequence goes on from NZ_JBIUCG010000001.1 coordinate 37,654, forward strand.
GCGGTGGAGGCAAGGGCATGCGCCGGGTGGACGATCCGGCCCGCCTGCCGGAGGCGCTGCGCAGCGCCCGGCGCGAGGCCGCCGCCGCGTTCGGCGACGACACGCTGTTCCTGGAACGGTTCGTCACCCGGCCGCGGCACATCGAGGTGCAAATTCTCGCCGACCAGTTCGGCAACGTGCTGCATCTGGGCGAGCGCGAATGCAGCTTGCAGCGCCGCCACCAGAAGGTGATCGAGGAGGCTCCCTCGCCGCTGCTGGACGCGGCCACCAGGGCCAGGATCGGCGCGGCGGCCTGCAACACCGCGCGCAGCGTGGACTACGTGGGCGCGGGCACCGTGGAGTTCATCGTCTCCGCCGACCAGCCGGACGAGTTCTTCTTCATGGAGATGAACACCCGCCTGCAGGTAGAGCATCCGGTCACCGAGCTGGTCACCGGCGTCGACTTGGTGGAATGCCAGGTCCGGGTGGCGGCCGGGCAGAAGCTTGCGGTGGCGCAGGACGACATCCGGATGGTCGGGCACGCGATCGAGGCCAGGGTGTACGCCGAGGATCCGGGGCGCGGGTTCCTGCCCACCGGCGGCACGGTGCTCGACCTCGACGAGCCGGAAGGTCCCGGCGTCCGGGTCGACTCGGGCCTGCGGATCGGCACGCGCGTCGGCAGCGATTACGACCCGATGCTGTCGAAGGTCATCGCGCACGCCGGTGATCGCGCCGCCGCGCTCGCGAAACTGGATCGCGCGCTGGCCGACACCGTGCTGCTCGGCGTGACCAGCAATATCGAATTCCTGCGTTTCCTGCTCGCCGACCCGGACGTGGCCGAAGGACGGCTGGACACCGCCCTGCTGGACCGGCGGGTCGCCGACTTCCGGCCCGCCGCCGTGGGCGACGACGAGTTCGTCGCCGCGGCGGCCTGGCACTGGGTGCGCCGCTGGCCCGCCGCGCCGCGCGACCCCTGGGAGGTGCCCTCCGGCTGGCGGATCGGGGCCGACGCGCCGACGCCGATCCGGCTCGCGGGCGGCGAGCGGGTCGAGCACGTCTACCTGTCCGGCACGCCGGACGACGGCACGGTGCGGGTCGACGAGGGCGAAAGCCGCGCACTGACCGCGGTATTCACCGCCTCCGGCGATCGATGCGCGGGCGAACTCGCCCTCACCCTGGACGGCCTGCGCCGCACCTACCGGGTCGCCGAGCAGGACGGCTTGTTGTGGGTGGCCGGACCGTCCGGCATCGCGGTGCTGCGCGAAGTGGCCGAGGTCAACGTGCGCGGCGGCGACGAGCACGTGGGCGACGCCGAGATCCGCTCCCCCATGCCCGGCTCGGTGATCGCGGTGCCGGTCGCCTCCGGCGCCGCCGTCGCGGCGGGCGATCCGGTGGTCATCGTGGAGGCGATGAAGATGGAGCACTCGCTCACCGCGCCGGTCGCCGGAACCGTCGAACTACTGGTCGAACCCGGCGCGCAGGTGCGCCTGGACCAAGTGCTGGCGCGCGTCGTCGCGCAGGCCGCAACGAATCCCACCGAACGAGAAGGAATCCCCGCATGACCGACTTCCTGTCCACCGGCACGCTGCCGGAGGAGTACCGCGATCTCGCGCTGACCGTGCGCGACTTCGCGCGGTCGGTGGTCGCTCCGGTGGCGGCCGAGCACGACGCGAACCACACCTTCCCGTACGAAGTGGTCGCGGGGATGGCCGAGATGGGCCTGTTCGGCCTGCCGTTCCCGGAGGAGTACGGCGGCATGGGCGGCGACTACTTCGCGCTGTGCCTGGCGCTCGAGGAACTGGGCAAGGTCGACCAGAGCGTGGCGATCACGCTGGAGGCGGGCGTCTCGCTCGGCGCGATGCCGATCTACCGCTTCGGCAACGACAAGCAGAAACAGGAATGGCTGCCGCGGCTGACCAGCGGCCGCAACCTCGCCGCGTTCGGGCTCACCGAACCGGGCGCGGGCAGCGACGCGGGCGGCACCAGGACCACCGCGGTCATCGACGGCGGCGAATGGATCATCAACGGCAGCAAGCAGTTCATCACCAATTCCGGCACCGACATCACCAAGCTCGTCACGGTGACCGCGGTGACCGGGAACACCGGCGGCAAGAAGGAGATCTCGACGATCCTGGTGCCGACCGACACACCCGGTTTCGTCGCCGAGCCCGCGTACAACAAGGTCGGCTGGAACGCCTCCGACACCCATCCGCTCAGCTTCACCGACGTCCGCGTCCCCGAGGAGAATCTGCTCGGCGAGCGCGGGCGCGGTTACGCGAACTTTCTGCGCATCCTCGACGAGGGCCGCATCGCCATCGCCGCGCTCGCGGTCGGCGCCGCGCAGGGCTGTGTGGACGAGAGCGTGCGCTACGCCAAGGAGCGCGAGGCGTTCGGCCAGGCGATCGGGCGCAATCAGGCCATCGCGTTCAAGATCGCCAGGATGGAGACGCGGGCGCACGCCGCGCGCACGGCCTACTACGACGCGGCGGCGCTGATGCTGGCGGGCAAGCCGTTCAAGAAGCAGGCGTCCATCGCCAAGCTGGTGGCCAGCGAGGCCGCCATGGACAACGCTCGCGACGCGACGCAGATCTTCGGCGGCTACGGCTTCATGAACGAATACGCCGTCGCCCGGCACTATCGCGACAGCAAGATCCTGGAAATCGGCGAGGGGACGACGGAGGTGCAGCTGATGCTGATCGGACGGGAGCTGGGCCTGTGACCCGGCGGACGATCGTGCAGCGCGGCCTGTGGTTCGAGGAGTTCGACACCGAGGTGGTCTACGAGCACCGCCCCGGCCGCACCATCACCGAGGCGGACAACGTCCTGTTCACCACGCTCACCATGAACACCCAGGCGCTGCACCTGGACGCGGCGTTCAGCGATCGATTGCCTCCGTTCAATCAGCGGTTGGTGAACTCGATGTTCACCCTGTCCACGTTGATCGGACTGTCGGTGGCGCAGCTGACCCAGGGCACCATCGTGGCCAACCTCGGCTTCTCGGAGGTCGCTTTCCCCAAGCCGCTGTTCCATGGCGACACCATGTACGCCGAAACCGTGGTCACCGACAAGCGCGAATCGAAGAGCCGTCCGGGCGAGGGCATCGTGACCTTCGCGCACACGGCGCGCAATCAGCACGGCGAGGTCGTGGCAACGGCGGTGCGCAAGACGCTGGTGCGCAAGGCTCCGGAGGGCGTGGCATGAGGCGTCCGGTCCGGGTGAGACAACCCAAGGTCACCACGAACAGCGATGCGGATGCCCACAACCGACCCAGCATGAGCGGCCCGGCCCTGAGGCAGCACAGCGGCACTACACCGGGCTCCGTGGGTATCCACAACCGACACAGCATGAGCGGTTCGGCCCGGAGTCGGCAGGGTCGCGCTCATGCCGGAGGCGATGCAGCATGAATTGGCAGATGGCAGGTCCGGCCTGGTTGTTCTGCCCGGCCGATCGTCCCGAGCGCTTCGCGAAGGCGGCGGCTGCGGCCGACGTCGTGATTCTCGACCTCGAGGACGGCGTCGCCGCGCACGACAAAGCGGCGGCGCGCAAGGCGCTGCTGGATACACCGCTCGATCCGGCGACCACGGTGGTGCGCGTCAACGCGGCGGGTACCGAGGACCACGCGCTCGATCTGGCGGCACTCGCCGACACCGCCTACCGCAGGCTCATGCTGCCGAAATGCGAGTCCGCCGAACAGGTCACCGCGCTGGCGGACTACGCGGTGATCGCGCTGATCGAGTCGCCGCTCGGCGCGCTGACGGTCGGCGAGGCGATGACGGCGGCCAACGCGATCGGCGTCATGTGGGGCGCGGAGGACCTGGTGGCCGGGCTCGGCGGCACCGCGAGCAGGCACGCCGACGGCAGCTACCGCGACGTGGCGCGACACGTCCGCTCCCGCGCGCTGCTGGCCGCCAAGGCGTACGGCAAGTTCGCGCTGGACTCGGTGTATCTGGACATCCGCGATCTGGACGGCCTGCGAGCAGAGGCCGAGGACGCGGTCGCGGTCGGATTCGACGCCAAGGTCGCGATCCACCCCAGCCAGGTGCCGGTGCTGCGGGCCGCCTACGCGCCGTCCGAGGAGCAGATCGATTGGGCCCGCCGAGTGCTGGCGGAAGCGCCGAACCACCGCGGTGTCTTCGCCTTCGAGGGCAGGATGGTCGATGGCCCCGTGTTCCGGCACGCCGAGCAGATCGTGCGGCGCGCCGACCGCGCCTGAACGCAGAGTTTCCCCAGTCGAGAGGACCGCGATGCAACCACAATGGGTGCCGACCGAAGAAGACATCGCCGAGGCGAGGATCACCGACTTCGCCCGATTCGTCGCGGAACGCACCGGTGTGCACGCGACCGACTATCACGCGCTGTGGCAGTGGTCGGTCGACGATCTCGCCGGGTTCTGGCACGCGGTCTGGGACTACTTCGAGCTCGGTGACATCGCGGGCGAAGTGTTGGCGAGCGCGGAGATGCCGGGCGCGCAGTGGTTCCCCGGCACCCGGTTGAACTATGTGGACCAGGTGATCCGGCAGCTGCGCACCGACCGGCCCGCGATCAAGGCGGTCAGTGAGGACGCTCCGATCCGCGAGGTGTCCTGGGCCGAACTGATCGACCACACCGCCGCTTTCGCACAGACGCTGCGGTCGCTGGGTGTGCGGCCCGGCGACCGGGTGGCCGGGTATCTGCCGAACATCCCGGAAGCGGTGATCGCGTTCCTGGCCACCGCGAGCATCGGCGCGATCTGGAGCGCCTGCGGACAGGACTACTCGCCGAAAGCCGCGCTGGACCGTCTCGGGCAATTGGAGCCGACTGTCCTGGTCACCGCCGACGGCTACCGCTTCGGCGGCAAGGCGCACGACAAGCGCGACGACATCGCCGCGTTGCGTGTGGGCCTGGACTCGCTGAAGGGCACGATCGCGGTCTCCCGGCTCGGGCTGGACGTGCCGGACGCGACCTCGTGGGACGAGGCGGTGACCACCACCGACGGGCTGCCTCCGGTGATCACCACGGAGTCGGTGGATTTCGACCATCCGCTGTGGATCGTGTTCTCCTCCGGCACCACCGGCCTGCCCAAGGGCATCGTGCACGGCCACGGCGGCGTGCTGCTCGAACACCTCAAAGCCGTTGCCCTGCAATCCGACATCGGACCCGAGGACACTTTCTTCTGGTACACCAGCCCGAGCTGGATGATGTGGAACTTCCAGATCGCGGGCCTGCTGGCCGGGGCGACCATCGTCACCTACGACGGCAGCCCTACCGCGCCGACCCCCGACGCGCTGTGGCGGATCGCCGCCGAGGTCGGCGCCACCGTGCTCGGCGCCAGCCCCGGCTATGTGCTGGCCTGCATCAAAGCGGGGTCGGTGCCGCGCACCGAGCACGACCTGTCGGCCCTGCGCACCGTCGGCATCACCGGCTCCTCGCTGCCCACCTCCTCGGCGCTGTGGCTGGGCGAGAACGTCGGCGAGCACGTCCAGGTGTCCTCGATCAGCGGCGGCACCGACGTGGTGTCCGCGTTCATCGGGGGCGCGCGCACCGTGCCTGTGTGGCCGGGTGAGCTGTCGGCGCCCTTCCTCGGCGTCGCGCTGGACGCCTACGACCCGGCGGGGCAGCCGGTGCGCGGCGAAGTCGGCGAGCTCGTCGTCACCGCGCCGATGCCGTCCATGCCGGTCTCCTTCTGGCGCGACGAGGACGGGAAGCGTTATCACGACGCGTATTTCGACATGTTCCCCGGCGTGTGGCGGCACGGCGACTGGATCACCATCACCGACCACCACAGCGTGGTCGTGCACGGGCGGTCGGACTCCACGCTCAACCGGCACGGCATCCGGATGGGCAGCGCCGACATCTACCAATCCGTCGAACGGCTCCCGGAGATCGCCGAAGCGCTGGTGATCGGCGCCGAGCAGCCCGACGGCGGATACTGGATGCCGCTGTTCGTGACCCTCGCGCCCGGCGCGGAACTCACCGACGAGCTGAAAGCGCGCGTCAACAGCACCATCCGCACCGAGGTATCCCCCCGCCACGTGCCCGACGAGATCATCCTGGCCCCCGGCATCCCGCACACCCGCACCGGGAAGAAGCTCGAGGTACCGATCAAGAAGCTGTTCCAGGGCGCCGACCCGACCCGCGTCGTCGAACGCAGCGCCGTGGACAACCCGGACCTGCTCGACTGGTACGGCGCGATCCGGCCCGGCGCGCAGGGCTGAGGGCGCTCCCGACTTCGGCTGCGGACGATCCCGATCAGTTGTCGGACGCAGTGCCGGGAGCGCCCGAATCGGACGCCGCGATCCGGAACGGGCGCGGCTGTGTGCGTCGCGAGTTCGGCTGCGGCGCAGGATTCTATCGGCGGTAGCCGCGCCCGCCGATGGACGCGGTGAAGACCGCCGCCCGCGCGCCGCGGGCGGCTTCCAGGTTGCGCTTCTCCTGCGGGGTGAGCCGATAGCGCGCCGTGATCCGCCGTACCGCGGCGACCACGGCGCCGAGCACCGGGATGGGGTCCACCGGGCGCAAAGCCGACGCCATGACGAACTCCTTACCAGAAAGACGCACCGGTACAAGCGGTTTCGGACAAACGGAGTATTGGAAGGTGAGCCGGGGTACGCGAGCGGCGGGCATCGGGCATGGACCGGCGTCCGGGTTTCTCCTAGCGTGGAGGCGACAGCCGGTTCGACATGCGCGTGGAGGTGGCATCGTGGCCGCACAGGACGTCCGAGAACGCACGGAGCCCGCGGGTTTTCCGCCTGGGCCCGCGCTGCCGCCGCTCGTGCAGAGCGCGTTGTTCCAGCGGGACCGGGCCCGGTTCCTCACCGCGATGGCGCGCCGCTACGGTGACGTCTTCACCCTGCGGATCCCGCCGTTCGCCGACCGCGTCGCGGTGTACTCCCGCCCCGAGCACATCAAGGAGATCTTCGCGGGCGATCCGCACGACCTGCACGCGGGCGAGGGCAACCAGATCCTCGGTGCGATCATGGGCCCGCACTCGCTGCTGCTGACCGACGAGGCCGAGCACGCGCGGGCGCGCAGGCTGCTCATGCCCGCGTTCAACGGCGCCGCGCTGCGCGGCTACCGAGCGCTGATCTCCGAGATCGCGGCCGCGGAGATCGGCGGTTGGGCGTCCGGATCCACGGTGCGCATGCTGGACCGGATGAACGCGCTCACCCTCGAGGTGATCACGCGGGTGGTCTTCGGCGTCACCGACGAGCGGACCAGGGCCGAGCTGAACCCGCGCCTGAACCGGATCGTCCACCTGAATCCGCTGGTGTTCCTGGGTTTGAAGAGCGACCGATTGCGGCGGGTCGGCCCGTGGAAGAGCTTCGCCGAGAACCTGGCCGCGGTCGACGCCTTGCTCTACGCGGAGATCGCCGAGCGGCGGCGGGCGACCGATCTGGCCGGGCGCACCGACGTGCTGTCGCGCCTGCTCGAGGTCGGCGCGGGCGACGGCGACGCGCCGCTCACCGATGCCGAACTGCGCGACCAGCTCATCACGCTACTGCTGGCCGGGCACGAGACCACCGCCTCGGCGCTGTCCTGGGCACTCTACGAACTCGCCGCCGACGCCGAGATCCAGCGGCAGGCCTCGGAGGCCGCGCGCACCGGCGACGACCGATACCTGGACGCGGTGCTCAAGGAGGCCATGCGGTTGCACACCGTCATCTCCGGCACCAATCGAAAACTGACCAGGGACATGACGATCGGCGGACAGCGGCTGCCCGCGGGCACCGTGGTCGCCACGTCGATCGTCCTCGCACACCGCCGTACCGAGGCCTACCCCGACGTCGCCGTGTTCCGCCCGGCCCGCTTCCTCGACGGCGAAGTGGCGCCGAACACCTGGCTGCCGTTCGGCGGCGGTGTGCGGCGATGCATCGGCGCGGGGTTCTCACTGCTCGAGGGCGCCACGGTGCTGCGCGAAATCCTCGTCCGCGACACGCTTTCGCTCCCGGCGGGCAGCGCGCCCGAGCGCGGCAAGATCCGCAACATCACCACGGTGCCGCGCGGCCGGGCGCGGGTGGTGGTCGACCGGCGGTCAACCAGTATGTGAACAATGATTCTGTGTTCGATCAGCACTTGTACTGGATTTATATTCGTGTAAGTTTATCTCTGTTCGACAGCTAGTCCCGGCACGGCGCGCATCGTGCCCCGCGCTTCGGCCGAGTCCAGCTGTCGACTTCCGGACGCACCGGCGCGCACATCCCGCCTCGTCGCATGCCGGCGCGCACCGGAGAACAGGTACAGCTCCCGGGGGCCGCTCATCCCCGGGAGCCGTATCCCGTGGCACGGCCAGCCCGGCCATACGGCCAGGTCGTTACGATGTTCGTCATGAGTGTCGACAATCGCCGTACGGCGCGGAAGGCGAGCAGCGGCGACTCGGCACCTCGCGAGATCCGGCGCAGACCGAAGAACCGCCGTGCCCAGATCGCCGCCGCGTCGGCCGCCGCGTTCGGCGCGCTCGGCTACCACGGCGTCAGCATGGACGACATCGCCTCCGGGCTCGGCATCAGCTCCGCGGCGCTGTACCGCCACTACCCGAGCAAATACGCGCTGTTCCGGGAAGAACTGCTGCGCGTCGGCCAGGCGATGACCGAATCGGTCGAGCTGCCCGAGGAGGCGGCCGACTGGCCCGCCGAACAGCGGCTGCGGCACGTGCTCGACGCGCTCATCGCGGTCACCATCGACAACCGCCCCACCGTCACGCTGGTGCGCTGGGAAGTCAGGTACCTCGAGCCGGACGACCAGACCACGCTCAACGACCAGCAGGCCACGGTACTCGGCGCGCTGGGCAGCCAGCTGGCCGCGCTGCGCCCGGAACTCATCGAGGAGGACGTGCGCGTGCTGCGCGCCGCCTTGCTCAGCACGATCACCAGCATCGCCGACCATCACGCCGCCCTCCCGGCGAAACCCCTTGCCCGCCTGCTACATTCGGCGTGCTGGTCGGTCGCCCACGCGAAGCTGCCCGCGACGCGCGCGGTCGAGCCGGTCGCGGTGGTGGAGATCCCGGATTCGTTCAAACACGAACTGCTGCTGCGCAAAGCGGTCGAGCTGTTCCACGAACGCGGCTACCCCAACGTCAGCGTGGAGGACATCGCCACCGCCGCAGGGCTTTCGGCGGCCTCGGCGGTGTACCGCTTCTACCGCGGCAAGAGCGACATCCTGGCCGCCGCGTTCCGCCGTGCCGCCGAACGGGTTTCCGGCGCCGTCGGCCCGGCCGTGGCGGCGGCCGGCGATGCCGAGGACGCGCTCACCGCGTTGATCACGCAATACGTCGCCGGATCGTTCGCCGAACGCGCCCTCACCTTCGTGTACTACACCGAGTTCCAGCATGTCCCCACCGAGGACCGCACGGTGCTGCGCAATATCCAGCGACTCAGCGTCGAGGAGTGGGCCCGGCTGCTGCGCGAGGTGCGTCCGGAGCTCGCTCCGGCGGAGGCGCGCATCCTCGTCCACGCGGCTTTCGCGGTGGTCGTCGACCTGGGCCGCGCCTTCGGCAACGAACCGCTGGCCGCCCAGGACCGGGTGCGCTTGCTGATGCAGCTGGTGCTCTTCGGACGGCCCGCGCGATAGTCAGGTAAGTTAGCAGAGATTCTCGCTTCGATCGGCGCATTGCGGGAGATTGAAGGCGGATCACCAGATTTTTGTGATCTACCATTCATTTCTTCCCGGGAGCGGGTAGCGTCGCTGTACCGAACGTTGTGTTGGGCTACCATCGCGGCATGGGTGCCCAGGACCGCCATGCCGCGGACAAGGCGGCCGACGGGACACCGGCACGCGTGATCCGGCGCCGACCACGTGACCGCCGCGCCCAGATCGCGGCGGCGTCGGCCGAGGCGTTCGGGGCGCTCGGCTACCACGGCGTCAGCATGGACGACATCGCCTCTCGGCTCGACATCAGCTCCGCGGCGCTGTATCGCCACTATCCGAGCAAGTACGCGCTGTTCCGCGAGGAAGTGTTGCGGTTGGGCGCGGTCAGCGCCGAAGCGGTCCGGCTGCCCGAAGCCACGGACCTGTCCGCCGAGCAGCGGCTCGCGCGGGTGCTCGACGCCTTGATCGAGGCCGCCATCGTCAACCGGCGCAGCGCGGCGCTGTTGCGCTGGCAGCGGCGCTACCTGGAGGAAGACGACGCGGACACGCTGGCCGATCAGCTCGCGGGCGTGAACGCGACGCTCACCGCACTGCTCGCCGAGACCAGGCCCGCGCTGTCGAAGGCCGATCGCGCCGTCCTGGCCGCGGCGGAACTGAGCGTGCTCAGCAGCATCGGTGATCACCATGTGTCGATCCCGGTGCGGACGCTCACCGCGCGGCTCACCGCGGCCTGCCACGCACTCGCCGCGTGCGAGCTGCCGCCGCCCGGCAGCGCCGAGGCCGAGAACTTCACCGCGACCGAGATCCCGCTCACCTTCAAACACGAATTGCTGCTGATGCGCGCGGTCGAACTGTTCCACCAGCGCGGATACCCGAACGTCAGCGTGGAGGACATCGCCAACGCCGCCGGACTGCCCGCATCCTCGGCGGTGTACCGGTTCTACCGCGGCAAGGGCGACATCCTCACGGCGGCGTTCCGCCGGGCCGCGGATCGGGTGTCGGCCGCCATCGGGCCTGCCGTCTCCGCGGCCGAGACGCCCCAGCAAGCGCTCGACACCCTGATCGAGTTGTACGTGGCCGGCTCGTTCGCCGAGCGCGAGCTGACCTTCGTCTACTACGCCGAGATCAGCAACGTGCCGCCGGAGGAGCGCACGGTGCTGCGCAATATCCAGCGCCTCAACGTGGAGGAATGGGCCAAACTGCTGGGCGGCGTGCGGCCCGAGTTGTCCGCCGCCGAGGCGCGGCTGCTGGTGCACGCCGCCTTCGCCCTGGTCGTCGACCTGGGCGAACGCTTCGGCTCCACCGACCCGGCCTGCTCCCCCCGGCGCGTGGTGCGCCTGATGCAGGCGATCCTCTTCGGCCACCTGACGCCGTAGCGCGGGTGGCCCACGGTCGTGGGCGACAGCGCACCGTCGGTCCGGTAACGGCGGCCGACCGACCGGCGAACCGGCTCGACGCCTTCGTTCGCGAGTGGGCACACGGCCGCGGCGAATCGTGTGTGGCCACCGCGGCGAGGTGCCACTCGATGGCACGAGTATCGCCGAGTCGGCCGAGCGCGGGAGTCGGCGCGCGTTGTACCGGCGGAATCGTGGCGGAAGCTTTCGTTCGCGGCTGGTCGCTCGGGGTGCTCGATTCCCGAGTCCGAGTACGGTGGGATCCGTGCCGACTACGTGGGCGTTGCCGATAGGCCGGACATCGGGCGCGGGTCCTGGGCCAGTTCGAGGGCACGGCCGGTTTTCGCCACCGGCGAACGCCGGGGCGGAATCGGCCTCGGGGCAATGCTGTTGCGGTAGAAAGGCCCGCGTCCGGTCCCGGCGCGACATTCGCAGGGCATCGGCGCAGTCTCCGACTTCGGAAAGAAGATTCTCATGAGCACAGATCTCGACGCGCAACCCGCCGCGGCATCCGGAACCTTTGCCATCGGCGGCGATCTTCCGGTGCATCGGCTGGGATACGGCGCGATGCAGTTGACCGGCCCCGGCGTCTGGGGTGACCCCAAGGACCCGGACGAGGCGGTACGGGTGCTGCGCCGGGCGGTGGAGCTCGGCGTGAACTTCATCGATACCGCCGACTCCTACGGTCCGTTCGTCAGCGAGAAACTGATCCGCAAGGCCCTGCACCCCTATCCGGAGGGCCTGGTCATCGCCACCAAGGCCGGTCTCACGCGGCAGGGTCCGAACGAGTGGCGCCCGGTCGCGCGGCCCGAATACCTGCGCCAGCAAGCGGAACTGAGCCTGCGCCATCTCGGCGTCGACCGGATCGATCTGTACCAGCTGCATCGCATCGACTCGCAGGTGCCGCTGGCCGACCAGATCGGCGAGCTGGTCGCACTCCAGCAGGAGGGCAAGATCCGGCACATCGGCCTCTCGCAGGTGACCGTCGAACAGCTGCGCCAGGTGCGCGAACTCGCCACCATCGTCTCGGTGCAGAACCTGTACAACCTCGCCAACCGCGCCGACGAGGACGTGCTGAACTACGCCGAGCAGGAGAACATCGGCTTCATCCCGTGGTTCCCCATCGCCACGGGCGAACTCGCCGCTCCCGGCGGTCCGCTGGCCGCCATCTCCGCCGAGCACGGCGCGACCCCCGCCCAGCTCGCCCTGGCCTGGCTGCTGCGCCGCTCCCCCGTCATGCTGCCGATCCCGGGCACCTCCAGCGTCGCGCACGTCGAGGAGAACATCGCCGCCGCGCGAATCGAGCTGACGGACAAGGAATTCGAGGAACTGTCGGACGCCGCCAGGTCGACCGGAAACTGACCGCCGCGGCTGTCGGCTGAGCGCCCCGCGGCGGGGTGCTCAGGCGGCGGCCGACGCGACCGCGACTTCACCCGGTCATGACTCATGCGCCCTGGCTGTCGTGGCGGGCTGGGTATTCATGACGCCGCGGCAATACGAGCAGCGATGGGGACGGCCACCAGATATCGACCGGCCCCGCGAGTGGCACATAACGGCCCGCATCAGAAGCCGCGGAACACCCCGTCGGCGTCGACGTTTTCGGAGAAGTCCTCGAAGTCCATGTTCGACAGCGACAGGTTGTTCTCCACGGCAGGCATTTCGGTGGGCACCACGCGGAAGGTCTGGAAACCGACGACGTCCGTGTTGCCCCGGCTCGTATCCACGACGAGTATCGGGCGTTCGGGATCGGTCATCGTTCGCTTGTCCGCCAGGAAGAGGTAGTAGGGCGGTGGCGCTGGAACGATTTCTTCCAACTTCTCCACCGTCAGACCTTCGAAGCGACGGTCATCGACCGGCGTGATATCCGCATAGGCGAGTATCCCGTCACCGAGGTCCCACGGCTGCAGCGCGGCATCCAAAGTTTCGGACCAGGCGGCGTCGTCGGCGAAATACGTTCTGATGAACAGGGAATCGCCGTCGGGCAACAGCATCGCGTTCTCCTCCCTCGCCGAGATCGGGCCCCTGTCGGCCGAACACGCAGCGATCACCACCACGGCCAACGCAGTGACCGCTATCGGACCGAACCTCACGTGCCGGAAGCCTACTCACTCCGTGCTCGGTCCCCCGGCGAGGCTGCGGTGGGTCGCACTCCCGCCGATTAGCGTCCCTTGCGGATATCGTTGATTCCATGGGAGATGTCGAGTTCCCTGCGGGCTCCGGTGACAACTGCTGCGACCCTGGGTGTGGTGGCGATTGCCACGCGGCACGATGCCACCACGCGGATACCACGACGGGCTTGGAATTCATGTCGCCGCAACGGTACGAGCAGCGATGGGGACGGCCGCCCGAAATCGACTGACACCGCGAGTGGCACATCACCGAGGGCCCACTCGGGTTCGCCGCGGCCGTATGCCACTCGCTCAGGTCGATGTACCCCTCCGACATCGACTCGGTTCCGCGGGCACCGGGAAGTCCTCGTACCCCGTCGTACGGGGTACGAGGACTTCGGCGCTGCCGGGGCTCCCTCGCCGTAGTCCCGTGCAGGGGATGAACGTCGTTGGCGGGCGGATCACGCTGCCGGCAACGAGTTCGGTGCGCTGACAGTCGGTCAGCGCGAGTATCCGTCGGCCCTGCTGTCGGGGACGACGCGGCCGGATGCGACCAAGGTGCGGAAGGCCGCTTGTTTGCGGGGGCAGGCGTCGGCGCGGCAGGGGCGGTGGCCCTGCATCACGCGGTGCGCCTGCTCGACGGTGAACGGCTCATCGGGCGGTCGGTGCGCGTCCTCCGCGCCGCCGTGCGGCAGGCAGGAGCCGACGCCGACGATCGCGGCCACCAGCAAGGTGCACGCGCCGAGCATGCTCAGCAGCGGATTCACGGCCGCTCACTGGTCGGCGGCCTGCCGGGAACAGAACGCCGACGCGGTTAGGTATTGCCTGCAGTGTGCGCCGTGCCCGGCGTGGACGGCGCACAGGAACCGCGCGCGGTCATAGGTCAGGCCGAGCGGTTCCTGCGAGCAGTCGCGGCTCTGAATCAACCACAGCTCTCGGACATCCGAGTGCAACACGTCCATCGTTCACCTCCATAAGCGCAGTGCACCCGGCACCGAGAAGGCGCCGCCGGAGCCGCGCTCGACACGGATGGATCGGGCCGTGTCGGGACCGTGCGCCGGGTTCCGGACAACGGGCGCCCTCGACAGGGTTTGGGCGGACCCCCGATGCCGGGTGCGATTCAACAGTGCGCGTTGCGATTCGGTAGATAACAGACCCGAATGCGGTAATTGCGAGTACTTTCCGTTTGTAGCGGCCTGGAGCGAGGAAGAGAGACCTATGGTGGAGGTCGACTGGACGGGCGAAGCTGTACATGCGCTTCGCACGGCGATGAAGCGAAGCCGTTACGAATTCGCGCGTCTGGTGGGCGTCACACCGCGCACCGTGGTCCTGTGGGAGAACGGCCGGACAACCCGGATGCACGCCGCTAGCCAGCGTCTCCTGGACAGGGTCTTGTCGGGCGTCGATTCCGTCGTCGCCGAACGATTCGAGCGCGCGATCACCACGCGCCAGGAGCCGGCCCCCGACTACGAACGCGCCGATTCGGCGCCCGAAAGGCACACCAAGCTCGGTAGGGAAATCGGGCTCGACAAGGAAGTCGAGGAAGACGACGTGAGAAGGCGAGAACTGCTGGCCTGCATCGGCGCGGGCATGGCAGGCCAGGCGGCGGACCTGGTGGCGAGCGAACCGGAGAGGATGCTGGCAACCCTCGACGCGGGGTCGATCAGCGAACGGCGACTGGCGTTCCTGGAGCAGTCGGCCGAGGTCCTGGGCACGCGGGTGGTGCAGGTTCCGCCCCACGAGCTGTTGCAGACGGGGCTCGAGCAATTCCGGCTGGTACGTGGCTGTCTCGGCGAACGGCAGCCCACCCATCAGCAGGTCCGATTGGTGCGCACGGCCGGACGGCTGGCGAACGTGGTGGGCGAGATCCTCTTCAACGAAGGGCATTTCGGTCAGGCGCGCATGTGGTATGCCACCGCGATCCACGCCGCGCAGGACATCGGCGACCGTTATTCGGAGGACATCGCCCTGGCCGGGCTCGCGTATTTGCCGACGTATAGCGATAAACCGAAGGAAGTTTTGCAGTTACTCGACGGCCGCTTGCAAGAAAATCCGTCTTACGGCCCGGCCGCCGCATGGTTGTGGGGAATGGCGGCGCGTGCGCACGCCAGTCTCGGGCACGCCGATGAATTCGCGCGGTGTATCGCACGATCGGCATCGGCTTTGGAAGACGTCGGGTCCGAAGACCTTTCGGTCGGTATTTTTTCTTTCCGCCCGGAGAAACTCGCTTTTTATCAGGCGATCGGATATTCCCGGCTCGGCCGCGCCGAGGAGACCGCCGTGGCGGCCGCCCGCGCGATGGCGTTGTACGACCCGTCGGAGACCATGGAGCCCGCCTTGGTCCGCTTCGAGCACGCCACGGCGCTGCTGGCCTCGGGCGAGGTCGAGGAGGCCTGCGCGGTGGCGACCAGCGCCATCACGAACGCGCACACCTACGTGGGGCTCACGGTCACCAAGCGCGCGAAACAGTTCGACTCGGCGCTCGGCGGCCTGCGCACCAGAGCCGTCGCGGAATGGCGGCAGCACGCGCACGCGGTGATCGACGCGGCGCACGCCGAGGTCTGAGCCCGGAGACGAGGCGGGGCGCACCGGTCGGCAGGGGGATGTGGACCGGCGCGCCCCGCGTATTCAGGTGGTCAGTTCGCCTCGGTGGACATGGCTTCGATGAGCGACTTGGGACGCATGTCCACCCAGTGCGTCTCGACGTACTCCAGGCAGGACTTGCGGTTGGCGGCGCCGTAGGCGATGGACCAGCCGCCGGGAACGGCGGCGAAGACCGGCCATAGGGAATGTTCGCCTTCTTGGTTGATCAGGACGTAGAACTTGGCGTTGTCGTCGTCGAACGGGTTGGTCATTTCGGATTTCCTTCTTCCTGGTCAGATCAGGTTGGGGGGTCTAAGGGCGGTCGGTGTCGGCCAGCGCCGCGGTGAGGACGTGGCCGATCCGTGCCAGCGCGGATTCGGAGGTCATCCGCCAGTGCGAGGCGTGCACCGCGTGGTTGTGCACGGTGCCGTCCACGGCGTCCGCCCAGCTCGCGGCGCCCGCGGCACCGGTCGGATCGTCCAGCGCGGCGGTGAAGTACACGAGGTTGCCCTTGTAGGGGCGGGGGCGGTAGCGCCGGATCAACTCCAGTGACCCGGCGCCCGCGCCGAGCACACGGTCGAGGCGGTCGGCGCCGAACGAGGCGAACGGCTCGGGCAGGTCCGCGAGCAGGCGCGCGAGCCGAGGCGGGTCGAGTTCGGCGTCCTCGTCGTCGGCCGCTTCGCCGAGCAACCCGCCGAGCAGATCGGCGACCGGCAGCGCGATGGCCGCGTGCGCGGCGACCCGCAGCGAGCTGTCCATCATGGCCAGTACCGCGACCCGCTGGCCCTGCTCCTGGAGCCGCACCGCGACCGCGTGCGCGAGTACGCCGCCGAGCGACCAGCCGAGCAGGTGATACGGGCCCTCGGGCTGCACGGCGCGGATCTCGCGCACGTAGCGGCTCGCCCAGTCGTCGATGGACTCCGGCATGGCCTCCGAGTTGAGCACCGGCGACTGGATGCCGTACACGTCGCGCTCCGGGTCCAAGTGCGCCGCGAGGCCCGCGAACGACCACGCGACGCCGCCGGCCGGGTGGAGGCAGAACAGCGGCTCCCGCGCGCCGCCGGTGCGCAGCGGAAGCACGACGTCGAACGCGGCGGTCGCGTCCACCCGGCCGCGACCGGACCGGTGCTGCTCCAGCTGGGCGATCAGGCGGGCCGGTGTCGGCGCGGCGAACAGCCACAACACGGGAATCTGTTCGCCGAGCGCCGCGCTCAGCCGGACGGCCAGGCGGGTGGCCAGCAGCGAGTTGCCGCCGCGCTCGAAGAAATTGTCGTCCAGGCCGACCCGCTCGACGGCGAGTATCTCGGCGAAATCCGCGCACACGGCATGCTCCAAGTCGGTGCCGGGGGCGCGGAATTCCCGGGCCTGTGTCTCGGGTCGGGGCAAGGCGGAGCGGTCGACCTTGCCGTTCGCGGTGAGCGGCAACGTCGCCAACTGCCGCAGCACGGCGGGCACCATGTAGCTCGGCAGGATCTCGGCCAGCGCGGCGCGCAACGCGGCCGGGTCGAGCCGCTCTGCGGCGGTGAAATAGCCCGCCAGCACGGCGTTCGCGCCGTCGGTGTCGTAGGCGACGACAATCGCCTCGCCGATCTCGGGCCGCGAGCGCAGGGCATGCTCGATCTCCGCGAGTTCGATGCGGTAGCCGCGGATCTTCACCTGGAAGTCGCGCCGCTCGACGTACTCGAGGTGGCCCCCCGCGGACCAGCGCACCATGTCGCCGGTGCGGTACAGGCGACTGCCCGCGGGTCCGAACGGGTCGGCCACGAACCGCTCCGCGGTGAGCTCGGCGCTGCCGTGATAGCCGCGGGCCAATTGCGCGCCACCGAGATACAGCTCGCCGGTCACCCCGGCGGGCACCGGGTGCAGACGGTCGTCGAGCACGTAGACCCGGTTGCCGGATTCGGGTGTGCCGATGGGCACCAGCGCTTGCCGGTCGCCCGCGGCGGTGCGGAAGCGGGTCACCGACACCGCGGCTTCGGTGGGTCCGTAGAGGTTGTCGATCCTGGCCGCGGTGAGCGCCTGGACCCGCCGCACCGTCGCGGCGGGCAACGCCTCGCCGATGACCAGCAGTCGGCGCAGCGAACGCGGCAGGCGGCGCTCGCCGGACGCTTCGGCCAGCATCGCCAGCAGCGACGGCACCAGCGTCAGCGTCGTCACCGAGGCACGGCGCACCAGGTCGAGCAGCCCCGACGGATCGCGCTGCGCGCCCCGAGGTGCGAGCACGAGCCGCGCCCCGGCCCGCGGCGCCCACCAGTACTCCCACACCGACAGGTCGAACGCGGCCGAGGTCAGCACCAGCGCCGCGTCGTCTTGGCCGAGCGCGTATTCCGACTGCATCCAATCCAGCTGGTGCGCGACGGCGGCGTGCGGCATCGCCACGCCCTTCGGCGCGCCGGTGGAACCGGAGGTGAAGATGACATACGCGGTGTTCGTTGGCGACAGCGCGGCGATCCGTTCGTCGTCGCGCACCGGACCGTCGGCCACCGTGTCGGCGACGGTCGAGATATCCAGCACCACGCTGTGTTCCGACGCCGTCGCGGGCAGCATCGGCTCCCGCGCCGAAGTGAGCACCAGCCGCGGCGCTGCGGCGGCCAACACGCTCGCGGTGCGTTCCAGCGGATGCGCCGGGTCGAGCGGCACGTAGGCGCCACCGGCCGTCACCACCGCGTACATCGCGACGAGCAGGTCGACGCTGCGCGGAATAGCCAGCGCCACCAGCTTTTCCGGGCCGATGCCGCGCGCGATGAGCACCCGGGCCAGGCGATTGACCCGCGCGCCGAACTCCTGGTACGTGACCGTCGTGGCGTCGTCGACGATCGCGATGGCCTGCGGCGTCCTGGCCACCCTCGCCTCGAACGCGGCGGCCAGCGTGGCAGGCGTGCGGGCGCGCCCGGACTGGTTCCAGGTGACCAGCACGCGCTCGGTCTCCGCCGGGTCCAGCAGCGCGAGATCCCCGACCGGCAGTCGCGGGTCCGCGCACACCGCGCCCAGCAGCCGTTGCAGGCGAGTGGCGAAACCGGCCACCGTCGACTCGTCGAACAGGGCGGTGGCGTAGGTGATCGAAGCCGCCATGCCAGCCGGGGTTCCGTCGGAGCCGTAGCGATCGGTGACGATCAAATGCAGGTCGAACTGGGCGACTTCGGATTCGAAATCGGCGGCGGTGACGGTCAATCCGTCCAGCGAGAAATCGGCCTCCGCCTGGTTGTGGAAGGAGAAGCCGACCTGGAACAGCGGGTGACGAGCGGTGGAGCGCTCCGGGTTGAGCACCTCGACCAGACGCTCGAACGGCACGTCGGCGTGCGCGAAGGCCGCGACGTCGGCGGCGCGCACGCGCGCGAGCAGGTCGGTGAAGCCCTCGCCCGCGTCCACCCTGGCGCGCAGCACCAGCGTGTTGACGAACATGCCGACAACGTCGTCGAGTTCGGCGGCGCCGCGCCCGGCCACCGGGGTGCCCACCGCGATGTCCGAGGTGCCCGACAGGCGGGCGAGCAGCACCGTGAACGCCGTGTGCAACACCATGAACAGCGTGGCGCCGCAGGACCGGCCGAGATCGGCCAGCCGCGTGTGCACATCCGGGGTGATCGCGAAATCGACGTGCCTACCGCGCGTGGAGACGACCGCGGGACGCGGGCGATCGGTGGGCAGGCTCAGCTGCGCGGGCAGCTCGGCCAGCGTCTCGGTCCAGAATCGGATCTGCCGCGCCAGCAGCGAGGCGGGATCGTCCTCCGCGCCGAGCAGTTCACGCTGCCACACGCTGAAATCGGTGTACTGCACGGGAAGCGGTGCCCGGTCCGGTGCGACGCCGCGTTTGCGTGCTGCGTAGGCGGACATGACGTCGCGCGCCAGCGGCGCCAGCGACGAGCCGTCCGCGGCGATGTGGTGCACCACCACCACGAGCACGTGTTCGGTCCCCGCCGCGTCGCCGTCGACCGGCGCGAACAACCGGGCGCGGACCGGGACGGTCTCGGCGACGTCGAAGCCGCCGCCGACGAAATCGGCCACCGCCGCGGCCAGGTCGTCGGCCGGGACGGCGATGGGCGCGAGCACCGGGGTGGTGTCCGCGACGGGCAATACGACCTGCACCGGTCCGGACGCATGCAGCGGGTAGACGGTGCGCAGCACGTCGTGGCGAGCCACCACGTCCCCGATCGCGGCGTTCAACGCCGCCACGTCCAGCTCGCCGGTCAGGCGCACCGCCAGCGGGATGTTGTAGGCGGTGGACTGCCGATCGAGGCGGTTGAGGAACCACATGCGCTGCTGCGCGAGCGAGAGCGGCACGGGACCGGTCACCGCGCGCCGGGTGAGCGCGGGACGCGCGGACCCACCCGAGGCGTCGTCCAGCGCGCGGGCCAGCGCGGCGACGGTCGAGTGCTCGAACACCGCGCGGACGCCGACGGCGACCGAGAGCCGGTCACCGAGCCGCGCGGCCAGCTGGGTCGCGGTCAGCGAATTGCCGCCTCGGGCGAAGAAATCGTCGTCCAGGCCCACGCCGCCGTCGAGTCCGAGCACCTCCGCGACCGTGTGCGCCACCGCCCGCTCGGTCTCGGTACGCGGCGCACGGAACGGAGCAGCGCGAAACTCGGGCTGCGGCAATGCTCTACGGTCCAGCTTGCCGACCGGGGTCAGGGGCAGCTCGTCGAGCGCCAGCACGCGGCTCGGCACCATGTACGCGGCGAGCGAGCGCGCGGCATGAGCCAGCAGGTCGGCGGCGTCGATCGTGTGGCCCGCGGCCGCGACCACATAGGCGACCAGCGATACCGCACCCGAGGCATCGGTGTGGCCGACGGTGACGGCCGTGCGCACCGTCTCGTGCGCCGCGAGCGCGGCGTCGATCTCACCGAGTTCGATGCGCAGGCCGCGCACCTTCACCTGGTGGTCGGAACGCCCGACATAGCGCAGTGCGCCGGATCCGGTCCAGCGCACCAGATCACCGGTTCGGTACAGCCGTCCGCCCGCGGGACCGTAAGGGTCGGCGACGAACCGTGCGGCCGAAAGCCCTGGTCGCGCATGGTATCCCCGGGCCAGGCCTGGACCGCGCAGGTACAGCTCGCCGGTGACGCCGACCGGCACGGGCCGCAGCCTGCCGTCCAGCACCACCGCTGACATGCCGTGGATCAGCGTGCCCAGGTCGAGCGGGTCGCCGGGCCGCAGCGCGGCGCTGATCGTCGCGATGACGGTGGTCTCGGTCGGGCCGTAGGTGTTGTGGAACGACCGGCCGGGGGCCCAGCGGCGCACCGTGTCCGGGCCGTAGGACTCGCCGCCGACGGTGAGTTGCCGTAAGCAGTCCAGCTCGGCCGGGTCGAGCGTGGGCAGGACGGCCGGGGTGAGGAACGCGTGCGTCACCCGCCGGTCACGGATGAGCGCGGTGAGTTCCGCGCCGCCGTAGACGCCAGGGGGCGCGATCACCAACGCCGCGCCCGCGGACAGAGCCAGCAGCAGTTCCAGCATGGACGCGTCGAAGCTGGGCGAGGCCACGTGCAGCACGCGCGCGTCCGCGGTGACCAGGTACCGGTCCCGCTGGGCGAGGGCCACTCCGGCGAGGCCACCGTGCGTGGCGACCACGCCCTTGGGCGTCCCGGTCGAGCCGGAGGTGTAGATCATCCAGGCCGGGTTCGCGCACCGCACGGGACGGACGAGTTCGGCGGGGTCGATCGGCGCCGTGCTGTTGCGGCGCATCCGCGCGGCCGTGGACGGGGCGTCCAGCACCAGCCAGTCGACGGCACCGGGCAGCGCCGCGCGGCAGGTGGCGATCGTCAGGCCCAGCGCCGCACCGGAATCGGTCAGCATGTGCGCGATCCGCTCGGCCGGATAGGTCGGGTCGACCGGAACGAACGCGGCGCCGGTCTTGGCCACCGCCCACACCGCGAGCACGGAGGTGATCGAGCGCGGCGCCGCGACGGCCACCACGTCCTCCGCGCCGAGACCGTGGCCGATGAGCATGCGCGCCAGCCGCGACGACTGCTCGTCCAGCATCCGGTAGGTCAGCTGCCGTTCGCCGCCGACCAGTGCGACCGCGCCGGGGTCGAACGCGACGGCGGCGGCCATCAGTTCGGCCAGCGTGCGCGCCGGCGCCGGCGCGTCGCCCCGGCGGCCGAGCAGGTCGGCGCGTTCGGCGGGGGCGAGTAGATCGGCGGCGGCGATCGGCGCGTCCGGTCGCGAGATGAGCGTGCCGAGCAGCCTGCCGAAGCGGCGCAGCAGAGCGCGCGCGGTGGCGGCGTCGAAGAGGTCTGTGGCGTAGTCCAGTTCGACCGCGAGGTGGCCGTCGGCGTCGGGCTCGGCGGCGACGGTGAATTGCAGGTCGAAACGCGCCACCTGTTCGTCGAACGCGACGGCGGTGAGTTCGAGACCGGGCACGGTGAAGGCGTCGGCGGCGGTGTTCGGGTAGCTCAGCGCCACGGTGAACAGCGGATGCCGATCCTGGGAACGCTCGACGCCGAGTTCGTCGACCACCCGATCGAACGGCACGCTCGCGTGCTCGAACGCCGTGAGATCGACGGCCCTGACCCGGGC
The DNA here is from genome assembly GCF_044548645.1 of Nocardia sp. NPDC051929. Classification (NCBI taxonomy): domain Bacteria; kingdom Bacillati; phylum Actinomycetota; class Actinomycetes; order Mycobacteriales; family Nocardiaceae; genus Nocardia; species Nocardia sp. NPDC051929. The sequence continues at coordinate 59,792 of NZ_JBIUCG010000001.1, forward strand.
GAGCAGGTCGGTGAAGGACTCGTCGGCGTGCACTTCGGCGCGCAGCACCACGGTGTTGACGAACATGCCGACCAGGTCGTCCAGGGCCGCCGCGCCGCGTCCGGCCACCGGGGTGCCGATCGGGACGTCGCCGGAACCCGACAACCGGGACAGCAGGACGGCGAGAGCGGCGTGCACCACCATGAACGGCGTCGCGTCGTGGCGCAGCGCCAGTTCACGGACCCGCGCCGCGATCCCGTCGCCGATCCTGGCCCGCACGCTGGCGCCGCGCTTGCTCGCGACGGCGGGACGCGAACGGTCGGCGGGCAGCTCCAGCTCGCCCGGCAGATCGCGCAGCGTCTCCGCCCAATACGAGAGTTGGTGCGCGGCAGTGGTTTCCAGCTGAGCGTCCTGCCACAGGGCGTAGTCGGCGTACTGGGCGGCGAGCGCGGGCCAGACCGGTTCGGCGCCGAGGACGCGGGAGAGATAGGCCGTCAGCAGATCGCGCAGCAACGGGCTCATCGAATAACCGTCGGCCGCGATGTGGTGCACCACCGCGACCAGCACGTGGCTGGTGGCGTGCTCCCGCAGCAGCACCGCGCGCACCGGAACGGCGGCGGTGACGTCGAAACCGGCGTCGAGGAACTCGGCGATCCGGTCGTCGGCGGCGCGACCGTCCAGCGCTTCGACCGTCAAGCGCACCGAAGCGCCGTCCGCGGGCAGGATCACCTGATGACCCGCGCCGGTCGCGTCGGCCGGATACACCGTGCGCAAGGTCTCGTGCCTGGCCACGACGTCGGCGAACGCGGCGATCATGGCGTCGGTGTTCAGCTCTCCCTCTATGCGCAGCGCGACCGGGATGTTGTGCGCGGCGGACGCCGGATCGAGCCGGTTGAGGAACCACATGCCACGCTGGACCGGCGCGAGCGGAATCCGTTCCGGTCGCGGTCCGGCGACCAAGGGCACCACCTGTTCGGTCGCGGCGGCCTCCGCGGTGAGCAGCGCGGCCAGCGCGCCTATCGTCGGCGCTTCGAACAGCAGCCGCACCGGGACGCAGCGACCGAGCCGGTCGGCCAGCCGGGCCGCGACGCGGGTGGCGCTGAGCGAGTTGCCGCCGAGGGCGAAGAAGTGGTCGTCGACGCCGATCGGCCCATCGCCCAGCACCGTTTCGAAGGCCTCGACCACAACGCGCTCGGCCAGGGTGACGGGGGCGAGATAGGCGGCGCGGTCGAAAACCGGATCCGGCAGCGCTTTCCGGTCCAGTTTGCCGGAGGCGTTGAGCGGGAAGGCGTCGAGCGTGACCAGAGCCGAGGGGAGCATGTACGACGGCAGCGTGCGCGCGGCGGCGCGCAGCACCTCGGCATCCGCAGGCACCGCGCCCGGCTCGGTGGTGACGTAACCGACCAGGTGATCGTCGCCGGTGACGGTGGTGACCACCCGGGCCGCCGCCTGCGCCACCCCGGGGGCGGCCGCGAGCGCGGCCTCGATCTCGCCGAGCTCGACGCGCTGGCCGCGGAACTTCACCTGGAAGTCGGTGCGGCCCAGGTACACCAATTCGGCGGTGTTCCCTCGGGTCTCCCAGCGCACCAGGTCGCCGGTGCGGTACATCCGCAGCCCCGGCGCGCCGAACGGATCGGCCACGAACCGGTCCGCGGTGAGATCCGGCCTGCCGTGATAGCCGCGCGCGAGCTGGACGCCCGCGAGATACAGTTCGCCCGCGACGCCGGGCAGCGTCGGGCGCAGCCGCGAATCCAGCACGTAGACGCGGCTGTTCCATTCCGGATTGCCGATCGGCAGCGCGGTGCGGTCGCTCTCGCCCGTCACGTCGCGGTGGGTGATGCTCACCGCCGCTTCGGTGGGGCCGTACAGGTTGTGCACCCGTGCGGCGCTCACCGCGCCGAATGCCCGCACGGTCTCGGCGGGCAGCGCCTCGCCGATCACGAACACCGTGCGCAGCGACGCGAGTGCGGCGCCGCGCCCTGCGGCGGCGACGTGCCCGGCGAAGACGCTCAGCATCGACGGCACGAAATCGGTGACGGTGACTTGCCTTTCGGCGATCACGCCGGTGAGATAGGCCGGGTCGCGATGGCCGTCCGCAGCCGCCAGCACGAGGGTGGCGCCGACCCGCAGCGGCAGGAAGTAGCCCCACAGCGACACGTCGAACGTGGTCGCCGTCTTCTGCAGGTAGACGTCCTCGGCGGTGAGACCGTACCGCGACTGCATCCAGGTCATCTGGTTGACGATCGCGGCGTGCGACACGCTGACGCCCTTGGGTTTCCCGGTGGAGCCGCTGGTGAAGATCACGTACGCCGGGCTGCCCGGGTGGATCGGCGCGCGACGTTCGTCGGCCGCGATCGGGTCGTCGGCGTAACCGTCCAGCGCGACGGCGTCGACCAGGACGGTGGCGACGGAATCGCCGAGGTCGATCCGGTCGGCCGCCGTGGTGAGCACGGCCACGGGCGCGGCGGTGTCGAGGATGTGGGCGATGCGCCGCGCGGGGTGGTCCGGGTCGATCGGCACATACGCCCCGCCCGCCTTGAGCACCGCGTACATCGCGACCACCAGCTCCGGTGAGCGCCGGATCGCCAGCGCCACCAGCGCTTCCGGGCCGACGCCCGCCGCGATCAGGTGGCGGGCCAGCTGGTTGGCGCGCCGGTCCAGCTCGCCGTAGGTCACGGTGACGGGAGGCATCGCGCTGTCGGGCACGAACACCAGCGCGGGGTCGTCGGGCGTCGCGGCGGCCTGCGCCTCGAATTCGTCGAGCAGCAGTTCGTCGGCCAGGGCGGTGTGCGTGGAGTCGTTCCACTCGGTGACCACGCGGCGCAGTTCGCCCGCGCCGAACAGGTCGATGTCGCCGACCACCTGTTCCGGGTCGGCGGTCACCGCGGCGAGCAGACGGGTGAAGCGCAAGCCGAACGTCGCCACGGTGTCGGCGTCGAACAAGTCGGTGGCGTAGGTGAAGCGCAGCGCGTCACCCGTGACGGTGAGCTGGAGGTCGAACGGCGTTGCCTCGTAGTCGAAGTCGTGCTCCGCCACGGCGACGCCTGCCATGTCCAGGGTGACCGGCCCGAGGTTCTGGAAGAACAGCGCGATCTGGAACAGCGGGTGCCTGGCCTGCGAACGCGGCGGGTCGAGCAGCTCGACCAGGCGCTCGAACGGTACGTCGGCATGGGCGAAGGCGTCCAGGTCGCGCTCGCGCACCCGGCGCAGCACGGCGGTGAAGGTGTCCGAGCCGGGGACCTGCGCGCGCAGCACCAGGGTATTGACGAACATGCCGACCAACTCGTCCAGCGCCGCGTCACCGCGGCCCGCGACGGGCGCGCCGATCGCGATGTCCTCCGTGCCGGACAGCCTGGCCAGCAGGGTGGCCAGCGCGGCGTGCACGACCATGAACGGTGTGGCCTCGTAGCGCGCGGCCACCTCGGCGATGCCCGCGCCTATCTCCTGCGGGAGAGCGACGGTCGTGCTCGCCGCCATGTGCGAGGCGACGGCGGGGCGCGGCCGGTCGGCGGGCAGGTCGAGCTGGGCGGGCAGAGCCCGCAGCGTCTCGCGCCAGTACGCGAGCTGGCGTGCGGCCACCGAGTCCGGGTCGTCCTCGGCGCCGAGCACCTCGCGCTGCCAGAGCGCGTAGTCGGCGTATTGCAGGTCGAGTTCGGTCCAGACCGGGGCGGTTCGCGTCGCGCGAGCCGCGTAGGCGGCGGCGAGATCGCGGGCCAGCGGGCCCATCGAGAAGCCGTCGGCCGCGATGTGGTGCACCACCAGCGCCAGCAGGTGGTCGCGATCGGACCGGGTCACCAGGCCGACGCGCAGCGGCACTTCGGCGGTCAGGTCGAACGGGGCGGCGACGAACTCCCGCAGCGCGCCCGTCGCTTCCAGCATTCGGATGACGGGTACCTGATCGGCGTCGAGGATGCGCTGGTACCCGACGCCCTCGTGGTCGGGGTACACGGTGCGCAGCGTTTCGTGCCTGCCGACCACGTCAGCGACGGCGCCGGCGAGGGTGTCCGGGTCCAGGTAGCCGGTGAGGCGGACCACCACCGCGATGTTGTGCACGGTTTCGGCGGGATCGAAGCGGTTGAGGAACCACATCCGCTGCTGCGCGGGCGAGAGCGGGATGCGCTCCGGGCGCGGCCGGGGCGCGAGCGCCGGTTTGGCGCCCGTCCCCGCGAGCCGTTCGGCCCGCGCGGCCAGCGCGGTCACGGTCGGCGCCTCGAACAGCAGGCGCACCGGGATCTCGGCGTCCAGTTCGGCGCCCAGCCGGGCGGCGACCCGGGTCGCGAGCAGCGAGTTTCCGCCGAGGGCGAAGAAATCGTCGTCCGCCCCCACGCGCTCGACGCCGAGCAGAGCCGCGACGATCCCCGCGACGGTCGCCTCGGTCCGAGTGGCCGGAGCTCGGTACCCCACGGTCGCGAACCGCGGCGCGGGCAGCGCGGCGCGGTCCAGCTTGCCGGAGGCGTTGACCGGGAACCGCTCGAGCAGGACGAACGAGGTGGGCACCATATACGCGGGCAGTTCGGCGCTCAGTGCGGCCCGCACGTCCTCGATGTCGATCGGGTGGCGGCGCGAGGCAACCAGGTAGGCGACCAGCTGAGCGCCCAACCGCTCGTCCGAACGGACCAGCACCACCGCCTGGGCAACCGCGTCCAGCGCCGACAGCGCCGACTCGATCTCGCCCGGCTCGATGCGCAGACCGCGCAGCTTCACCTGGAAGTCCGTGCGACCGAGATACTCCAGCTCACCCTTGCCGGTCCAGGAGACGAGGTCGCCGGTGCGGTACATCCGCGCCCCGGCGGGTCCGTACGGGTTGGCCACGAACCGGTCGGCGGTCAACTCCGGGCGCGCCACGTAACCCTGGGCCAGCTGTGCACCGGCGAGGTACAGCTCCCCCGGAACGCCGACCGGGACCGGCCGCATCCGGGCGTCCAGCACCAGCAGGCGGGTGTTGGCCACCGGTCTGCCGATCGGCACGGACACCAGGTCCTGATCGGTCACCTCGTGATAGGTGACGTCGACGGCGGCCTCGGTAGGGCCGTACAGGTTGTGCACCCGCGCTCCGATCACCTCTCGCGCCCGCTGCGCGGCAACCGCGGGCAATGCCTCGCCCGATGCGAAGACGTTGCGCAGCGTAATGCACTTTTCTGTGTGCGGATCCGCCAGGAAAACCGCCAGCATGGCGGGTACGAAGTGCACCGTCGTGACGCGTTGCTCGACGATCAGGCGGGCCAGATAGGCGGGGTCGCGATGCCCATCTGGACGTGCGACCACCAAGCGAGCGCCGAAAGCCAAGGGCCAGAAAAATTCCCAGACCGAGACGTCGAAGGTGGCGGGGGTCTTCTGCAGCACCACATCGTCCGCGACCAGCGGATAGGCCGACTGCATCCAGGTGAGGCGATTCACGATCGCCGCGTGGGTGACGGCCACGCCCTTCGGGCGACCGGTCGATCCTGAGGTGAAGATCACATACGCGGTGTGGCCAGGGGCGGGCGCACCGAGCCGGTCTCCGGCGGTGAGCGGATCGGCGGAGTATCGGGTCAGGTCGAGCCGGTCGACGCGGACCTGCCGCGCCGCGCCCGCGTCCAGGTCGAGGCCCGAGGTGAGCACGCACACCGGCCGGGCGGTCGACAGCACGTACTCCAGCCGCTCGGCCGGATGGTCGGGGTCGAGCGGGACGTACGCGCCGCCCGCGAGGGTGACCGCGTAGATGCCGACCACCAGATCCAGCGACCGTCGCATGCCGAGCGCGACCGGCGCGTCCGGGCCGACGCCCTGACCGACCAGCCAGCGCGCCAGCCGCCGCGCCCGCGCGGCGAACTCGGCGTAGGACAGGGTGCGCCCATCGACCGTGACCGCAGGCGCGTCCGGGGTCCTCGCGACCTGCGCCTCGAACAACGAGATCAGCGTGGCGGCCGGGTCGACGGGGACGGCGGTGTCGTTCCAGCGGTCGAGCACCAGTGCCCGTTCCGCGTCGTCCAGGATTTCGAGGTCGCCGACCCGCACCGAGGGGTCGGCCACCGCGGCCCGCAGCACGCGCGTGAAGCGCGCCCCGAACGTCTCGACGGTGGCTCGGTCGAACAGGTCGGTGGCATACCGCAGCACGCCGCGCAGCGCGTAACCGGTCGCGACGCGGTGTTCGGTCAGTTCCACCGCCAGGTCGAACTGCGCGACGCGGTTGTCCAGCGGATAGGCCGTCACCGTCAGGCCGGGCAGGCGCAGCACGGTGTCGTCGTGCTGTTCGAAGGTGAGCAGTGTCTGCACCAGCGGCGAATGAGACTGCGAGCGAATCGGGTTCAGCTCCTCGACCAAGCGCTCGAACGGCAGGTCGGCGTGGGCGAAGGCCCGCACGTCGATCTCCCGGACGCCGCCGAGAAAGGCGGCGAACGACGCGTCCGGCGTGATCGGCGTGCGCAGTACGAGGGTGTTGACGAACATGCCGACCATGTCGTCCAGCGCTTGTTCGCCCCGTCCCGCGACGGGGGTGCCGATGGCGACGTCGCCGACTCCGGCCAGCCGGGCGAGCAGCGCGGCGTAGGCGGCGTGCAACACCATGAACATCGAGACGCCGTGCCGCCGGGCGAGTTCCGCGATCGACCCGGTGAGGTCGGCGGGAATCGCGAAGTCGACGGTGGCGCCGCGCCCCGAGGCCACCGCCGGGCGAGGACGGTCGGCGGGCAGTTCCAGCACCGGGGCGAGTCCGTCGAGTTCCGAGCGCCAGTAGGCGATCTGGTTCGACACCGGCGAGTCCGGATCATCCGCGGAGCCGAGGGCCTCGCGCTGCCAGAGGGTGAAGTCCGCGTACTGCACGGGCAGCGGCGGCCACGACGGCCGCTCCCCCGCGACGCGCGCGGTATAGGCCGTCATGAGGTCGCGGGCCAGCGGTGCGGTGGAGACGCCGTCGGCGGCGATGTGATGGACCACCACGGCCAGCACATGTTCTTCGGGCGCGACGCGGAACAGGCTCGCCCGCACCGGGATACGACTGCGCAGATCGAAGCTCTCGCCGATCGACGCGAGCACCGCGTCCCGCAGGTTCGGCTCGGTCACCTCGATCGGATGCAGTGGCAGTTCGGGCACATCCGCGTCGGTGCGGACGACTTGGGCGGGGCCGTCCGCGTCGGCGGGGAAGACGGTGCGCAGCGATTCGTGCCGATCGATCACGTCGCGCACGGCCGCGCGCAATGCCGCGAGGTCCAACGCGCCGGTGAGCCGGATGGTGATCGGGATGTGATAGACCGCCGAATCCGGATCGAGCCGGTGCAGCAGCCACATCCGGGTCTGTGCCAGGGACAACGGGATCCGCTCCGGCCGTTCGCGGCGAACGAGCGCGGGCCGGGTGACGTCCGGCCGTTCCGATCCCGCCACTCGCAGGGCGAGTCCGGCCACGGTCGGCGCTTCGAAGACCTCGCGCACCGTCAGCGCGCACCCGAAGGCCGCGTTGACCCGGGCGACCAGCCGCATGGCCAGCAGCGAGTTGCCGCCGCGGGCGAAGAAGTCGTCGTCCGCGCCGATCCGCTCCGCGCCGGTCAGGTCGGCGACCAGGGTGGCGAGCACCGCCTCGGTCCCCTCCCGCGGTGCGCGGAAGTCTCCCGTGGCGCCGGTGAGCTCGACAGCGGGCAGCGCCGACCGATCGAGCTTGCCCACAGTGGTCAGTGGCATCTGGTCCAGCACGACGATGTGGGCGGGCACCATGTACGCGGGCAGTTGTGCCCGCGCGTCGTCGAGCACAGCATCGGGCGTCGGGTCGGCTCCGGTGACGTAACCGACCAGGCATTCCTGTCCAGAGTTGTCGCGAGCCACGAGCACCGCCGCGTTGGTCACGCCGGTCGCGGCGGCGAGGACGGACTCGATCTCGCCCAGCTCGATCCGCTGGCCGCGCAGCTTGACCTGCAAATCGTTGCGGCCCAGATACACCAGATCGCCGTCGCGGTTCCAGCGCACCAGGTCGCCGGTCCGGTACATCATGCGGCCGGGCACGCCGAACGGATCGGCGACGAACCGCTCGGCGGTAAGTCCGGGGCGGGCGTGATAGCCGCGCGCCAGCTGGTCGCCCGCGAGATACAGCTCGCCCGTGACGCCGATCGGCACCGGGCGCAACCGGTCGTCCAGCACATAGGCCCTGGTGTTCCAGCACGGACGGCCGATGGCGACGTCCCGCCCGGATTCGGCGTCGCTGTCGGTGAATTCGTGGTAGATCGCCGAAATCGCCGCCTCGGTCGGGCCGTAGGCGTTGTGCACCGCGCCGTCGAAGCTGCCGCGCAGCGCGGCGAGCAGGTCCGGGGTGAGCGCCTCGCCTCCGCAGTGCAGATGCCGGAACGACCGCAGCGCGTCGCCCATGCCCTCGCCGATCAGCGCGGCCAGCACCGAGGGCACGTACTCCGCGATGGTGATCCGGTGTTCGCGCAGCAGATCCGCGAAGTAGGCCAGGTCCAGGTGCCCGCCGGGCCGGGCAATCACCAGCGGCGCGCCGACGGCGATCGGCAGGAAGCATTCCCACACCGACACGTCGAAGGTCAGCGGGGCCCGTTGCAGGATGCGGTCGGACGCCGTGACCTGGTAACGGAATTCCAGCCAGCGCAGCTGGTTCATGATCGCGCGGTGGGTCACCGCGACGCCCTTCGGCCGCCCCGTGGAGCCGGAGGTGAACAGCACGTAGGCCGTGTTGTCCTGGCGCAGCGCGGTGATCCGCTCGGCGTCGGCCACCGGTCCGTCGGCGAAGTCATCGAGGTCGAGAGCGTCGAGCTCGAGCACGGGGACGCCGTCGAGCGGGCGCAGCGTCACGTCACCGGCGGTCAGCACCAACCGGGGCTCCGCGCTCGCGACGACCTGCGCCAGGCGTTCGGCCGGGTGCGCCGGATCGATCGGCAGATACGCCGCGCCCGCGCGCACGATCGCGTACATCGCCACGAGCATGTCGATCGAGCGCGCCGCGGCCAGGCCGACGATGTCCTCCGGGCCCACACCTGTCCGGATCAGCTTGCGGGCCAGACGGTTCACGCGAGAGGCGAACTCCGCGTAGGTCACCGCTTCGTTCTCATAACGCACGCCGACACGGTCGGGCGTGGCCGCGACACGGGCGGTGAGCAGGTCGTCCAGCGTCTCGGCGGGCAACGGGTGCGCGGTGGCGTTGCGATCCGACAGCAGCAGGCCGCGTTCGGCCACCGACATCAGCTCGACCGCGCCGACCCTGGTGCGGGCGTCGCGCACCATGGCGCGCAGCACGCGGTCGAAGGCGGCGAGGAACCCTGCGGCAGTCGGTTCGTCGAACAGGTCCAGCGCGTAGTGCAGGTGCACGTCGATGCCGGCGGGCGCGCCGTCAGCGGTGTAGCGGTCGGTCAGCGTCCAGTCCAGGTCGAGCTGGATCGGCGCCGCGCCGATCTCCAGCGCCGCGATGGCCAGCCGGTGCAGCCGGAACTCCGGCGCGGTCTGGTTCTGCAAGGTCAGCGCGACCTGGTACAGCGGAGCGTGCGCCTGTGAGCGAACCGGGTTCACCACCTCGACCAACTGCTCGAACGGCACCGCGGCGTGATCGAAGGCGGCCAGGTCGGCCGCGCGCACGGACGCCAGCAACTCGGCCAGAGTCGCGTCCGGGCGAACCTCGGTGCGCAGCACCAGCGTGTTGACGAACATGCCGACCAACTCGTCCAGCGCTTCCTCGCCGCGCCCGGCGACCGGCGCGCCGATCACGACGTCCTGGCCCGCGCCGTAACGGCTCAACAGCACGGCCAGCGCGGTGTGCAGCACCATGAACGGGGTCGCCCGGTGCGCGGCGGCCAGTTCCTGGATCCGCTCGTGCAGGGCGGCGTCCAGCCGTCCGGTCAGCGCGCCGCCCCGGTTGGTGGCGACCGCGGGGCGGGGCCGGTCGGACGGGAGTGTCAGCACCTCCGGCAGCCCGGCCAGCCGGTCGGTCCAGTAGGACAGCTGGCGTGCCAGCACCGAGGCCGGGTCGTCGGCGGAACCCAGCGCGGTGCGCTGCCAGATCGCGAAGTCGGCGTACTGCACCGGCAACGCTCCCGGCGCGGGAGCCGTGTCCGCGCACCGCGCGACGTAAGCGTTGGCCAAATCCCGGGTGAGCGGCGCGAACGACCAACCGTCCGCGGCGATGTGGTGCACGACGAACAGCAGGACGTGCACCTGGTGGCTGCCTGCCGCGGCGTCGTCCTCCACGCGCAGCAGGCGCACGCGCAGCGGGACCTCGGCGGTCACGTCGAACCCGGCTCGCGCGGCGGCGGCGACGAGTTCGGGCACCTGCGGCGCGGGAACCGGCCGTGCGACCAGCTCGACCAGCTTCGTCCCCGCGGGCAGCACCAGCTGCGTCGCACCGCCGTCCTGCTCGGGATAGATCGTGCGCAAGGTTTCGTGCCGGGCGATCACGTCGGCGATCGCCGCCTCCAGGGCGGGCACGTTCAGCGCTCCGGTGAGGCGCAGCGCGAACGGGATGTTGTACGCGCCGCTGGTGGTGTCGAACCGGTTCAGGAACCACATGCGCTGCTGGGCGATCGACAGCGGGATCGACCGGCCGCGCTCCTGCGGCGTGAGCGGCGGCAGCGCGACGGGCCCGATCTCGGCCGGAGCGTCGACCGTGATCCGCCGCGCCAGCGCCCGCACCGTGGGCGCGTCGAAGATCGTGCGCACCGCCACTTCCCCGCCGGTGGCTTTGCCAAGCCGCGCGGCGAGCTGGGTGGCGCTGAGCGAATTGCCGCCCAGGGCGAAGAAATCGTCCTCGGCGCCGACCTCGTCCACCCCGAGCAGAGCCGAGAATGTCTCGGCGACGAGTTCTTCCGCCGCACCGCTCGGCGCCTCGAACACCGTGCCGGCGATCACCGGCGCGGGCAGCGCCGATCGGTCCAGCTTCCCGGACGCGTTCACCGGGAACCGGTCCAGCACCACGAACGCCTGCGGCACCATGTAGCCCGGAAGCCGTTGGGCCACCGCGTCACGCACCGCCGCGATCTCGACCGGTCCGTCCGTCACCAAATAGGCGACCAGGCGCTCGCCCACGCCGCGATCGTCCCGGACCAGTACGGCGGCCTGGGTCACGGCGGGCGTCGCGAGCAGCCCCGACTCGATCTCGCCGAGTTCGACGCGCAAGCCGCGGATCTTGACCTGGAAGTCGTTGCGGCCGAGGAACTCCAGCTCTCCCGAAGCGTTCCACCGCACCGAGTCGCCGGTGCGGTACATCCGTTCACCGGGCGGGCCGAACGGGTCGGCGACGAACCGGTCGCCGGTGCGGCCGGGGCGGTCCAGATAGCCGCGCGCCAGTTGCACGCCCGCGAGATACAACTCCCCCGGCGCACCCGCAGGCACCGGCCGCAGTCGCGCGTCGAGCACATATGTTCTGGTGTTCCAGATCGGTTCGCCCATCGGCACGGTCTCGAAGTCGGTGTCACGCACCTCGTGGAAGGTCACCTCCACCGCGGCCTCCGTGGGGCCGTAGCCGTTGTGCACCCGCGCGCCGGTGAGTTCGCGCATCCGCTGGGCCACGCCGACGGGTAGCGCCTCGCCGGAGCAGAACACCTCACGCAGCGACGGCACGTCGAACTCGCCCGCCACGAAGACGGCCAGCATGGACGGCACGAAGTGCGCCGCGGTGACGCCCTCGGCGCGGATGAGGCGGGCCAGATACGCCGGGTCGCGATGCCCGTCCGGCCGCGCCAGCACCATGCGCGCGCCGACCTGCAACGGCCAGAAGAACTCCGGCACCGAGACGTCGAAGGTGGCGGGCGTCTTCTGCAACAGCACATCGCCCGGCCCGAGCGCGGCATACGCGGACTGCATCCAGCACAACCGGTTCACGATGCCGCGGTGGCTCATCGCGACACCCTTCGGCTTGCCCGTGGAGCCCGAGGTGAACAGCACGTAGGCGGTGTTCGCCGGGCGCAGCGGAGCGCGCCGGTCGGCGTCGGTGAGTGGGGTGTCCCGGTAACCGGACAGGTCCAGCCGGTCGATCCGCGTCTCGGGCACGCCGCAGCTCAGGTCCGCGCCTGCGGTCAGTACGCACACCGGCGCGGCGGTGGCCAGGATGTGGGCGGTGCGTTCGGCGGGGTGGTCGGGATCGAGTGGCACGTATCCGCCGCCCGCGACGGTGACCGCGTACATGCCCACCACCAGGTCGAGGGATCGGCGCATACCGAGCGCAACCAGCGTTTCCGGGCCGACGCCCTGTGCTACGAGCCACCGCGCCAGCCGGTTGACCCGCCCGGCGAATTCCGAATAAGTAAGCGTCGCGGAGCGACTCGTTGGGGGGTGATGGTCGGGTGACGGGTGGGCCAGCGTCGCGGAGCTACCCGCCGAGGGGTGGCCGGGTGACGGGTGGGCCAGCGCCGCAGAGCTACCCGCCGAGGAGTCGTGGCCGGGCAATAGCTGAGGCAGGACAGCGGAGCCACCCGCTGAGAGGTCCTGGTCGGGTGACGGGTGGGCCGGCGCCGCAGAGCCAGCCGCTGAGGAGCTGTGGTCCGGCGACGGGTAGGCCCGCGTCGTCTCCTCGAAGGTGACCGCGGGCGCGTCCGGTGTGCGTTCGACTTGCGCGGCGAACAGGGAGGCGAGCGTGTCGGATTCGGGGAACGGGCGGTCGGTGGCATTCCACACCCGCAACACCCGTGTGCGTTCGGCGTCCGAAAGCAGTTCGATGTCACCGATCCGCGCACCGGCGTCGACCGCGACGGCGGCGAGCATCCGCTGGAAGCGGTCGGCGAACGACTCGACGGTCGCGGCGTCGAACAGATCGGTCGCGTAGCGCAGGGTGCCCGACAGTCCCGCCGAATCCGCGCGCTCCGCCACCACCAGGTGCAGGTCGAATTTCGCTCCGTTGTCGGGGATCTCGACCGGGTGCACCGACAGCCACGGCACCTCCATGGCTTTCCCGCCGAATGCGGGCGTCGCGGTCTCGAAGCTGAACATCACCTGGAACAGCGGATGCGCGCCCGCGGAGCGATCCACCGCCATGACGTCCACCAGGCGCTCGAATGGCAGGTCGGCGTTGGCGAACGCGGCCAGATCGGCCTCGCGCACCTCGCTCAGCAGCGCGGCGAACGAGGCGTCGGCGGCTACTCGGGTGCGCAACGCCAGGGTGTTGACGAACATGCCGACGAGTGCGTCCAGCGCCAGCTCCCCGCGTCCGCCGACGGGCGAGCCGATCACGATGTCGGCGCTGCCGCTCAACCGGGCCAGGGTGGCGGCGAAGGCCGCGTGCAGCGTCATGAACAACGTCGCGCCGCCGCGCCGGGCCAGCGCGCGCAAGCCGGCGACGACCTCGGGCTCGATCACGAAATCGACGCCCGCTCCCTCGTGCGAGGGGATCGCGGGCCGTGGATGATCGACCGGGAGGGGCAGTTGCGCCGGCGCGCCGGTCAGCACGTCGCGCCAGAAGCGCAGCTGCTGGTAGGCGAGATCACCGGGGACGTCCTCGGCGCCGAGCAGGTCCCGATGCCAGAGGCTGTAGTCGGCGTACTGCACCGCCAGCGGCTCCCAGTCCGGCCGCCGCCCGGTCAGGCGCGCGAGGTAGGCCCCGACCAGGTCGGTGACCAGCGGGACCATCGACAAGGCGTCGGCGGCGATGTGGTGCACGACGAACACCAGCACGTATTCGTCGCCGGTGACGCCGCGCGCCTCGTCGACCCGCTCCACCGCGAGCAGCGCGACCCGGCAGGGCAACTCGGCGGTCACGTCGAACCCGGCGCCGACGATGCCTGCCACGGCATCCTCCAGTGCGGAGCGGTCGATCGGCACCGGATGCAGGCTCAGGCCGATGTCGGTGGCGTCGCGAACGGATTGGCAGGGGCCGTCGTCGGTTTCGGGGAAGGTGGTGCGCAGCGTCTCGTGCCGGGCGAGCACGTCGAGTACGGCGCGCTCCAGCGCCGTCACGTCGAGGCGGCCGGTCAGCCGCAGCACGATCGGCAGGTTGTAGACGCTGTCGGCGCCGTCCTGGCTCTCGACGCGGTTGAGGAACCACAGGCGCTGCTGCGCGGGCGAGAGCGGCACCCGCTCGGGCCGTGGACGGCGGACCAGTGGGAGTCGCGGCGCCCCTGCGGCGCCGAGCCGCTCGACGGCGGCGGCGAAGCCCTCCACCGTGGGCGCGTCGAACAGCGCGCGCACCGGAACGCGTACTCCCATCGCCTCACCCGTGCGGGCGCTGACCTGGGTGGCGTCCAGCGAGCTGCCGCCGAGAGCGAAGAAATCGTCGTCCAGCCCGGCCCGCTCGACCCGCAGCACCTCCGCGACCACCGCGGCGACCAGACGTTGCGCGGCGCTCACCGGCGGACGGAAGCGCTCGGCCGCGAGCACCGGGATCGGCAGGGCGGCGCGATCGAGCTTGCCGCTGGTGTTGCGGGGGAATTCGTTCAGCTCGACCACTGCGGTCGGCACCAAGTAGCTGGGAAGACGCTGAGCGACACACGATTTCACCGCGTCGAGATCGAGCGTCGCGCCGGGCGCTGCGATCACGTAGCCCGCCAGGAACTCCCCCGCCGGTCCGGTGACCAGCCGCGCCGCGGCCTGGCCGACCCCGGCCGCCGCCAGCAGCGCTGTCTCGATTTCGGCGAGTTCGACGCGCCGACCGCGGAACTTCACCTGGAAGTCGCTGCGGCCCAGATAGATCAGCTCGCCGTCGCGGCTCCAGCGCACCAGGTCGCCGGTGCGGTACATGCGGGCGCCCGGCGCACCGAAGGGATTGGCGACGAAACGATCGGCGGTGAGGTCGACGCGGCCGTGGTAGCCGCGCGCCAGCTGCGCTCCCGCCAGGTACAGCTCGCCCCGCACGCCGATCGGCGCGGGCCGCAACCGTCCGTCCAACACGTAGACCTGCGAGTTCCACTCCGGCTCGCCGATCGGCACTTGCGGCGAGTTCACCTCGGTGACCTCGCGGTTGGTGATGGACACCGCCGCCTCGGTGGGGCCGTAGAGGTTGTGCAGGCCCGCGTCGCACACCTGCCTGAAGGCGGCGACGGTCTCCGGCGGCAGCGCCTCGCCGATGACGAACACGTCGCGCAGCGAGTCGAGTTCGCCCGGCGCGGCGTGCGCGGCGAACACCGCGAGCATCGATGGCACGAAGTCGGTGAGCGTGACGCCATGGCGTGCGACGGTCTCGGCGAGATAGCGCGGATCGCGATGTCCGTCCGGTGCGGCCAGCAGCATGGTCGCGCCCGCTCGTAGCGGTAGGAAGTAGCCCCATAGCGAGACGTCGAAGGTGCTCGCGGTCTTCTGCAGGTAGACATCGCCGGTGCGCGGACGGTACTCCGCGTGCATCCAGGCCAGCTGGTTGGCGATGGCCTGATGACTGACCGCCACGCCCTTCGGCTTTCCGGTGGACCCGGAAGTGAAGATCACGTAGGCGGGATGCTGCGGGTGCAGCGCGCCGTGGCGTTCGCGGTCGCCGATCTTGCCGGAGGGGTAGGCGGAGAGATCGAGTTCATCCAGGTGATACACCGGAACGGAAACCTGCGCGGCGGCGTCGAAACCGCTATCGCTCGTGGTCAGGACGGCATGCGGTCGCGCGGTGTCGAGGATGTGGCCGATGCGTTCGGCGGGATGTCCTGGGTCCACCGGGACGTACGCGCCGCCCGCCCGCGCCACCGCGTACATGGCGACGACCAGTTCCACCGAGCGCGGCAGGGCCAGCACGACCAGCGCTTCCGGACCGACGCCGAGCCCGATCAGCATCCTCGCCAGCCGGTCGGCGCGGTCGGACAGCTCGGCGTAGGTCAGCCGCTCGCCGTCGGTGACCACCGCGACGGCATCCGGGGTACGGCGCACCTGCGCGTCGAAACCCTCGTGCAGGAACCGATCGGGCACTCGGTGCCCGCTGGCGTTCCAGCTCGCGGTGACATAGTCCAGCTCGCCCGCGTCGAGCAGCGGGAGATCCCCGACCGGTGCGTCCGGGTCGTCCACCGCCGCGCGCAACAGCCGGACGAACTTCGCGGCGAACTCCCGCACCGTCGCGGCGTCGAACAGGTCGGTGGCGTAGGTGAATTCGGCGCGGTAGCTGTCGGCGGCTTCGGACACCGTGAGCTGGAGGTCGAACTTCGCGAAACCGGAGTCGAAGTCGACCTGCTCGGTGTCGAGACCGGGCATGGTCAGCGCGATCGGCCCGATGTTCTGCATGAACAGCGCGACCTGGAACAGCGGATGCCTGGCGGCCGAACGCGGCGGGTTCAGCGCCTCCACCAACTGCTCGAACGGGATGTCGGCGTGCGCGAAGGCGCGCAGGTCGCGGTCGGCGGCGTGCGCCACCAAGTCGGCGAAACCGCTCGCGGCGTCCACTTCGGTGCGCAGCACGAGGGTGTTGACGAACATGCCGACCACGTCGTCGAGTACGGCCTCGCCCCGGCCCGCGACCGGTGTGCCGATAGCGATGTCCTGGGTGCCGGACAACCGGGCCAGCAGGGCGGCCAGCGCCGCGTGCAGCACCATGAACGGCGTCGCGCGAACGCGCGCGGCGATCGCCTCGACGGCGGAGCGCAGCGCGGCGTCGACGGCGAACTCGTAGGTGGCGCCCTGGTACGAGGGCGCGGCCGGACGCGGCCGATCGGCGGGCAGATCCAATTGCGCTGGCAGCTCGGCCAACTCGGCGCGCCAGAAGGCGAGCTGGCGCGCCGCCACGGAATCCGCGTCGGTCTCCGCACCGAGGACCCGTTGCTGCCACAGCGCGTAGTCCGCGTACTGCACGGCCAGCGGAGTCCACCCCGGCCCGCGACCGTCGCGCCGCGCGGCATAGGCCGTGGCCAGGTCGCGCATCAGGGGCACGAGCGAGACGCCGTCGGCCGCGATGTGGTGGACGACGAGCACGAGCGTGTGGTCCTCGGGTTCGCAGCGCAGCAGGCGCACCCGCACCGGGATCTCCTCCGCCACGTCGAAGCCCTGGCTCGCCGCCCGGCGGATCGCCGCGGCCAACCGCTCCCGCGGCACTTCGGCGGGCGTCAGGTCGAACACCGCGTGTACGCGTCGCACCGATTGCGCAGGCCCGTCGGCGGTCTGCGGATACACGGTGCGCAGCACTTCGTGCCTGGCCACCAGATCGGTGACCGCCGCCGACAGCGCGGCGACGTCCAGCGGGCCGCGCAGGCGCAGCGCCACCGGGATGTTGTCCACGGCGGCGGCGCCCAGCTCGCGGGCCTGATCGGTGTCGGCGCCGAATCGGTTGAGGAACCACATGCGTCGCTGCGCGGGCGAGAGCGGAACATGCTCCGGGCGCGGACCGGCCACCAGCGGCGGACGCGCCGCGGCCGGGCGCGCCGACGCGACCACCGCGGCCGCGGTGGGACGAGCGAAGAAATCGCGCACGTCCACGGTCGCGCCGATGGCCGCGGCGATCCGGGCGATGGCTCGGGTGGCGAGCAGCGAATTGCCGCCCAGCGCGAAGAAGTCGTCGTCCGCGCCCACGCGCGGCACGTCCAGCAGTTCGGCGAAAATCGCGGCGACCGCCGTCTCCGCCTCGGTCTCCGGCGCCCGATAAGCCGTCGTCCCGGAATCGAATTTCGGCTCAGGAAGCGCTCTGCGGTCCAGCTTGCCATTGGCGTTCAACGGCATCGCCGCCAGCGCGACGAGCAGCGTCGGCACCATGTACTCGGGCAGCTCGCGGCGGACGGAGTCCAGTACCTCGGCGGTCTCGACAGCGTCGCCGACCACGTAGCCGACCAGATGATCGCCGCTCGCGTGCCGGTGCAGCACCACGGCGGCCTGGGTGACGCGCGGGTGGCGCAGCAGCGCCGCCTCGATTTCGCCGAGTTCGATCCGCAGGCCGCGCAACTTCACCTGGAAGTCCGTGCGGCCCAGATACTCCAGCTCCTCCGGCCCGCCCTCCACCCCGGGCGCCCAGCGCACCAGGTCGCCGGTGCGGTACATCCGCTCCCCGGCCGGTCCCTCGGGGTTCGCCACGAATCGCTCGGCGGTCAGGCCTGGCCGGGCGACATAACCGCGGGCCAATTGCACGCCTGCCAGGTACAGCTCGCCGACGACGCCGCGCGCCACCGGACGCAGGCTGTCGTCGAGCACCAGCAACTCGGTGTCGTCGGCGGCGACGCCGATCGGCACGCCCGCCACGTCCGCGCCGGTCACCTCGTGCGCGGTCACGTCGACCGCCGCCTCGGTGGGCCCGTACAGGTTGTGCAGCGTCGCCCCGCAGACGTCGCGGAAGGCCGCGGCGGTGGCGGCCGCAAGCGCCTCACCCGAGGCGAAGACCAGCCGCAGCGAGTCCACCGCGACCGACTCGGCGACGAAGACCGCGAGCATGGACGGCACGAAATGCGCCACCGTGACCCCGTTTTCGGCGATCGCACGCGCCAAGTACGCCGGGTCCCGATGACCGTACGGCTCCGCGACGACCAGCCGGGCGCCGACCTGCAACGGCCAGAAGAACTCCCACACCGACACGTCGAAGGTGAACGGCGTCTTCTGCAACACCACGTCGTCGGCACACAGCCGGTACATCCGTTGCCGCCACCGCAGATTCGCCACGATCGCGCGGTGCGACACGGCGACGCCCTTCGGCCTGCCGGTCGAGCCGGACGTGAAGATCACGTAGGCGAGGTCGTCGGCCGACCGGGCGACCGCGGGAGCTTCCGGTGTGGGCGAGCCCACGAATTCGTCGATCCGCAGCGTCGCGACCGCACCGCCGAAGTCGGGCTCGTCACGCAGGGTGGTCAGCACGAGCACCGGCTCGGCGACCGCGAGCACGTAGCCGATGCGGTCGGCCGGATGGTCCGGGTCGATCGGCAGGTACGCGCCGCCCGCCCGCAGGATCGCGTACATGCCGACCAGCAGGTCGATCGAGCGCCGCACGGCCAAGCCCACCAGCGAGTTCCGCCGCACGCCGAGTTCGACCAAGTGGTGGGCCAGCGCGTTGACTCGGCCGTCGAATTCGGCGTAGGTGAGGGTGATTCCCGCGTATTCGACGGCGATCGCGTCCGGAGTCCGCCACACCTGCTCCTCGAACAGGCTCACCAATGTCTCGACGGGCGCGGTGGTGGTCGCCGGAAGGTCGGGCGCGGCCGCGAGCGCGTCGACGAGCAGTGCGTCCAGCACCGCGCCGAGCGCGCCGTCACCGGATTCCAGCAGCGCGGGCAGTCGACCGGAGACCACCACCGGAACCAGCGCCTCCGCGCCCACCCCCGCGCCCATGGCTTCGGACAGGGCCGCGAGTTCGTCGGCCAGCGCCGCGTAGGTGACGGTGAGCTCTCCGTGCCGCAACGCCACGCGCTGCGGGTCCAGCCCGGCAACAGTCGCGATGAGACCGGGCAGGTCGTCGATGCCGTAGCCGCGGCGCACGGCGTCTGCGTGGGTCATCAGCGGTTTCCTTCCGAATCGAGGGCCGCCGCCGAGTCGGCGAGCAGCGCCTCGGCGGTGGCGGGCAGGGTCCGCAGCAAGGCCGCCAGACCGCTGCCGCCGAGTGCGGCGAGCAGGCCGGGAACCAACCCGGCGAGCGAGACATGGATCAGGGCTTCGGGTTTGGCCGCCGGGCCCATCGCCTTCGCGACGGACGCGAGCTTCGCGTCGAGCTCGCCGAAGGAGACCAACCGATCGCCGTGCTCGAACGCGGTGGCGGCGGGGACGGCCCGGGCCGCCCGGGCGATCAGCGCGGGCAGGTCCGCCACCGACGCGGTGGGCCGGGGCAGCCGTTCGGCCGCGGAACGGATGTCGATCGCGCGAAGGGCTACCGCCGGATCCGCGGCCACCGCCTCCAGCACCCGCAGCAAGCGGTCACCGAACGCGTGCGCCGTCGGTTCGTCGAAGAGGTCGGTCGCGTAGCCGACGCGCAGCTCCATACCGGCGCGCGCACCGTCGGCGGCGAACTGCTCCAGCACGGTCACCTGGAGGTCGAACTTCGCCTCCGCCGACGTCAGGTCGATCGCCTCGACCGCGAGGCCGGGCAGTTCCACCTCCGCCCGCGGCAAGTTCTGGAAGGTGAGCAGTACTTGGCACAGCGGTGCGTACGAGCCGGAACGGGTGACGCCCAGCGCCTCGACCACCTGATCGAACGGGACGTCGGCGTGCGAGAACGCCGCCAGATCCCGCCGGGTGACCTGGCGCAGCAGCTCGCCGAAACTCGCACGGGGATCGACCTCGGTGCGCAACGCCACGGTGTTGACGAACATGCCGACCAGCTCGTCCAGCTCGCGGACACCGCGCCCGGCGACCGGCACGCCGACCGTGACGTCCGCCGCGCCGGACAGTTTCGCCAGCAGCACCGCGAGCGCGCTGTGCACCAGGGTGAACAGTGTGCCGCCGTGTTCGCGGGCCAGTCGCTCCAGGCGTACGGTGCGCTCGGCGTCGATCTCCCGGGTAACGCTTGCCCCCTTCATGCTTCGCCTGGCCGGTCGCGGTCGATCGGTGGGTAGGGCGAGCAGTTCCGGCGCACCGGTCAATTCGGTGCGCCAGAAGGCGAGTTGGCGCGCCAGCAGGCTGTCGGGGTCCGCGCCGTCGCCGAGCAGCTCGTGCTGCCAGGCGCTGTAGTCGCGGTAACGGATCGCGGGCGGGGCCGAGTCCGGCGCGTGTCCGGTGGATCTGGCCAGGTAGGCGCGCACCAGATCGGCGGTCAACGGCGCGATCGAGTATCCATCCGCACCGATGTGGTGCAGCACGACCACCAAGACGTGTTCGTCGGCGGCGGGGGTGAACAGGGCGGCACGCACCGGCGGCGCGGAAGCGAGATCGAAGGCGGGGGCCACGAATTCCGCGATCCGCCTGTCCATTTCCGCTCGGCCCACCGGAATCGGTGTCAGATCGACCGGCGACGCGAGCACCACCTCCTGGACCGGTCCGTCCTCGGTGTCCGGGTACCTGGTGCGCAGCGTCTCGTGCCGGTCGAGCACATCGCCGAGCGCCGCCGCCAGCGCCGCCACATCCAGCCGGCCGCGCAGCCGCAGCGCCGTGGGAATGTGATAGGCCGACGAGTCCGGTGCGAGCCGGTCGAGCACCCAGATGCGCTGCTGCGCGGGCGCGAGCGGCACCGGCCCGGCATCGGCGCGACGGACCAAAGCGGGCCGGGCCACGCCGCGCTCGGTGGCCGCGATGCGTTCTGCGAGTGCGGCGGGCGTCGGGGCTTCGAACACCGCGGCCACCGCGACATGGCCGCCGAGTGCCGCGCCGAGCCGGGCCGCGAGCCGGGTGGCCATCAGGGAGTTGCCGCCCCTGGCGAAGAAGTCGTCGTCGACGCTCACCGCGTCCACGCCGACGACCTCTGCGAACGCGTCCGCGACCAGGCGCTCCAACGCACCGGACGGCGCGCGGAAGGCCGCCTCGGCGAACGGCGGCTCGGGCAGCGCCGAACGATCGATCTTGCCGTTGGCCGTGAGCGGCAGCGCCGCCAGCACGACGACGGCGGCAGGCGTCATGTATCCGGGCAGTCGCGCGGCCACAACGGCGCGCAGCGACACGGCCAGGTCGGCGTACGCGACCGGATCCGCCTCCGGCACTGCGGCATACGTGATGAGCCGTGTTCCCGCGCGGTCGTCGGCCTTCGCCACCGCGACGGCCGCGGCCACCCCGGGTTGCCGCAGCAGCGCGGCCTCCACCTCGCCGAGTTCGATGCGGAAGCCGCCGATCTGCACCTGGAAGTCGGCGCGCTCGAGGTATTCCAGGGTGCCGTCGGGACGCCAGCGCACGATGTCGCCGGTGCGGTACATCCGCTCGCCGGGCGCCGCACCGAGTTCCACCGCGAACGGATCGGCCACGAAGCGGTCGGCGGTCAGCGCCGGACGGCGCTGATAGCCGCGCGCCAGCTGCGCTCCCGCGAGGTACAGCTCGCCGGGCACTCCGATCGGCGCGGGCCGCAACCGCCCGTCCAGCACGTAGACCCGGCTGTTCCAGACGGGCGACCCGATCGGGACGGTGTGCTCCGGCTGAGTGTCGAGCGCGAACGCGGTGATCGACACCGCCGCCTCCGTGGGGCCGTAGAGGTTGTCCAGCGCGGTCGTGCCGCTATGGCGGCACAGGAAGTCCACGGCCGTGGCCGACGGCAGCGCCTCGCCGATGGCCAGCACGTGGCGCAGCGTTTCCGGCAGCGCGCCACCCGGCTCGGCCGCCAGCAGCATGCCGATCAGGGCGGGCACCGCGTGCAGCACGGTGACGCCGTGGCGGCGCAGCAGCGCGCGCAGCAGGTCCGGGTCACGTTCGGCGCCGGGCGCGGTGACGATCAGCGACCCGCCGGTGATCAGCGCGGACCAGAACTCCCACACCGACAGATCGAAGGTCGCGGGCGTCTTCAGCAGCACCCGATCGTTCGCGCCGAGGCCGAATCTGTCCGCCAGCCAGGCGAGTTGGTTGACGATCGCGGCGTGCGGAACCGTCACGCCCTTGGGCACGCCCGTGGAGCCGGAGGTGAAGACGACGTACGCCGGATGCTCGGGACGCAGCGGACCGATCCGGTCCGCGTCGGTGATCGGCGTCGCGGCGAGCCCGGCGACGTCGAGCCGATCGATTTCCATGACAACGCAGTCGGTTTCGAACGGGAACCCGTCGCGCGAGGTGGTCAGGACCACGACCGGCGCCGCGGTGGCCACGATGTGGGCGATCCGCTCGGCCGGATGGTCCGGATCGATGGGCACATAGGCGCCGCCCGCCCGCACCACGGCGTACATCGCGACGACCAGTTCGAGCGAGCGGCGCATCGCCAGCACGACCGTCGACTCCGGTCCGACACCGGACGCGATGAGCCTGCGCGCCAACCGGTTCACCCGCCCGTCGAACTCGGCGTAGCGCAGCTCTTCGCCGGTCGCCGCGTCCACCAGCGCGACCGCGCCTGGGCTGTGCGCGGTCTGCGCGTCGATCAGATCCGCCAGCGTGGCCCGCGGGACCGGCCGCCGGGTCCGGTTCCATTCGGCGAGCACCTGCGATCGGTCGGTCCCGAGCAGCTCGATGTCACCCACCGGCAGATCCGGCCGCGCCGCGATCGTTTCCAGCACCCGGCGCAGTTGGGCGGCGAACCGGAACGCGGTCGCGCGCTCGAACAGATCGGTGGCGTAGCCGAGGGACAGCTCGATGCCGTCGGGCGCGCCCTCGGCGTCGTAGGCGTCCACCGCGAACAGGTGCAGGTCGAATTGCGCTACGCCGTTGTCGAACTCGAATTCGCGAATCTCGAGTTCGGGCAGCCGCAGCTGTCCGCGCTCATGGTTCTGGAACGAGTAGCCGACCTGGAACAGCGGGTGGCGTGCGGTGGAGCGCACCGGGTTGAGCACTTCCACCAGACGTTCGAACGGCACGGTCGCGTGTTCCAGCGCCGCCAAGTCGGCGGCCCGCGCCCGGGCCAGCAGTCCGGCGAACGATTCGCCGCCGTCGACACCGACGCGCAGGACGAGAGTGTTGACGAACATCCCGATGACGTCGTCCAGTTCGGCGGCGCCGCGTCCGGCCACCGGCGTGCCGATCGCGATGTCTCCTGCGCCCGACCACCGCGCGAGCAGCACGGCGAACGCGGTGTGCACCACCATGAACAGCGTCGCGCCATGCCGTCGGCCGAGGGCGGCCAGATCCGCGTGCAGCCGCGCGCCGATCGTGAGCGGAACCTTGTCCCCGCGCAGGGTCTGCCTCGCGGGGCGGGGGCGGTCGGTCGGCAGCGCCAGCTGATCCGGCAGTCCGGCGAGTGTCCGGGTCCAGAAACGGATCTCGCGGGCCGCCACCGATTCGGCGTCGTCCTCGGCGCCGAGCAAATCGCGTTGCCACAGTGCGTAATCGGCGTACTGCACGGTCAGCGGTGTCCAGTCCGGCGCAGCGCCACCACGGCGCGCGGTGTAGGCGACCATCAGGTCCCGCACGAACGGCGCGATGGACGAGCCGTCGGCGGCGATGTGGTGCAGCACCGCGGCGAGCACGAACTCCGGCCGCGCGCCCGTGCCGACCACGCGGAACAACCTCATCCGCACCGGAATCTCGGCGGTGACGTCGAAGGTCGTCTCCGCCAGTTCCCTGACCCGCTGTGGTAGTTCGTCTTCCGGGACATCGATCGGCCGCAGCGCCGGAACGGTGGCGGGTTCGACGAGTTGCACCGGTTCGCCGTCGATCTCCGGATAGCGAGTGCGCAGCGCCTCGTGCCGGGCGACCACGTCACCGAGCGCGGCGCGCAACGCGGGCACGTCCAGCCGACCGGACAGCCGCAGGGCCACCGGGATGTTGTAGGCGGTGGAGGACCGGTCGAACCGATTGAGGAACCACATGCGCTGCTGCGCGGGCGAGAGCGGGACCCGCTCCGGGCGCGGCGCCGCCACCAGCGCGGGCAGGGCGCCTCCCATGGCCACCGCGCTCGCCGCCGCCGCGAGGTCCGCGACCCTGGGAGCTTCGAACAGCGCGCGCACACCGACCGTCCGGCCCAGCGCCGCGCCGATCCTGCTGACCGCTTTCGCGGCCAACAGGGAGCTGCCGCCGAGCGCGAAGAAATCGTCGTCGGCGCCGACGGCGCGCTCCGCGCCCAGCACTTCGGCGAACACCTCCGCCACGACCCGTTCGCTCGGCGTGGACGGCGCCCGGTAGGTGGTCGATTCGAACCGTGGCGCGGGCAGCGCGGCGCGGTCCAGCTTCCCGTTGACCGTCAACGGGATGCGCGGCAGCGGGACGATCGCGGCGGGCACCATGTGCTCGGGCAGGCGATACACCAGGGCTTGTCGTAGCGCGGCGCTGTCGACGGAGTCGTCCGCGACGACCGCGTACGCGACGATGCGCGGTTCGTCCACCAGATCGGTGCGCACCACCGCGGCCACTTCCCGGACCGCTTCGGACGCCTCGAGCAGCGCGGCCTCGATCTCACCGAGCTCGACGCGGAAGCCGCGCAGGTTCACCTGCTGGTCCGCGCGCCCGAGATACTCCAGCTCGCCGTCGGCGGTCCAGCGGGCCAGATCGCCGGAGCGGTAGGTGAGCGCTCCGTCGCCCGCGTACGGGTCCGCGACGAAGCGGCCCGCGGTCAGGGCGGGACGGTGCAAGTAGCCGCGCGCCAATTGGCCGCCGGAGACGTAGATCTCGCCGGGCACGCCGACCGGGACCGGCCGCAACCGGTCGTCGAGCAGGCGGACGGTCAGTCCGGGCAACCCCGCGCCGATCACCCCGGTCGAGCCGGTGTGCCCGTCGATCTCCCGATAGGACACGTGCACCGTGGTCTCGGTGATGCCGTACATGTTCACCAGGCGCGGCGCGTCCGGGTAGCGGGCGAACCAACCACCGAGGCGCTGCGGCTCCAGCGCCTCGCCGCCGAAGACGACGACCCGCAACGCGAACGCGGCGGGTTCCGGCTCGGCCAGATCGGCGGCGACGAGCTGATAGAACGCCGACGGGGTCTGGTTGAGCACGGTGACCCGCTCGGCGATCAGCAGCTCACGGAACTGCCGCGGCGAGCGCGAGGTGTAGTAGTCGACCACCACCACCGTCGCGCCGGACAGCAGCGGTCCCCACATTTCCCAGACCGAGAAGTCGAAGGCGTAGGAGTGGAACAGGGTCCACACGTCCGCCGAGCCGAAGCCGAAGCGCCGCCGCGTGTTGTCCAGCAGCCGCAGCACGTTGCGATGCGGCACCACGACGCCTTTGGGCCTGCCGGTGGAACCGGAAGTGTAGATGACGTAGGCAACGTGACCGGAGCGCAGCGGGGCGCGCCGATCCACATCGGTGACCGGCTCGCCGCCGAACTCGACGAGGTTCGGTGCGGCGACGTCGATCACCGGTCCGCCGAACCAGCCGCGCGGCAACTCGGTGGCGGCCCCCGCGATCGCGCAGATCGGCCGGGCATCGTCCAGGACGTATTCGATCCGGTCGTCCGGGTAGGCCGGATCGATCGGCAGGTATCCGCCGCCCGCTTTGAGCACCGCGAGCAGGGCGACCACCAGTTCCGCCGAGCGGGGCAGCGCGACGGCCACCAGTGTTTCCGGCCCGACGCCCGCGGCGATCAGCCGCCGCGCCAGCCGGTTGGACCAGTCGTCGAGTTCGGCATATGCCAGCGACCGTGCCCCGTCGCGCACCGCGACGGCGGCCGGGTCCAGCGCGGCGGCCCGCGCGAAACGCTCGGCCACACTGCCGGTGGCGTCCGCGACGTCGGGGCCGCCGACCGGCCACTCGTACAAAGCGCGATGCTGCTCCTCGGCGCTGAGCAACTGGATGTCGCCCACGACCACCGTGGGATCGGCGGCGATGGCGGCGAGCACCTGGGTGAACCGCCTGCCGAGAACGGCGACCGACGGCGCGTCGAAAAGGTCGGTGGCATAGCGGATCTCGATCTGCATGCCGTCGGCGCGCCCGTCCGGGTCGTTCGATTCGAGCACGGTGAACTGGAGGTCGAACTCGGCCACCGGCGCGTCGAACTCCTGCGCGCGCACCCGTAGATCGGGCAGCTCGAGCTCGGGCAAGGCGAAGTTCTGGAAGGTCAGCGCCACCTGGAAGAGCGGATGACGGTTGCGCGCGCGGGTCGGAGCGAGCATCTCGACGAGCCGCTCGAACGGCGCGTCGGCGTGCGAGAGCGCGTCGAGGTCCTGGTCGCGCACCGCGTCCAGCACGGTCTCGAACCTGGCTCTGGAGTCGATGGCGGTGCGCAGCACCAGCGTGTTCACGAACATGCCGACGAGCCGGTCCAGCGCCGCGTCACCGCGTCCGGCGACCGGGGTGCCGATCGCGATGTCCGCGCCGCCCGACAGCCGGGCCAGCAGTACCGCCAAGGCCGCGTGCACCGTGCTGAACAGCGTGGTCTCGCGTTTGCGCGCCAGCTCGCCCAGCTCGCTGTGCAGGTCGGAATCGATCCGCAAGCGGTACGTCGCACCGCGATGGGAGGAGATCGCCGGACGGGGACGGTCGGTGGGCAGTTCGAGTTGCTCCGGCAGGCCGTCCAGGGCGCCGCGCCAGTAGTCGAGTTGCCGCCCGGCGTCGGCGAGATCGGCCTGCCAGAGCGTGTAGTCGGCGTACTGCACCGGCAGCGGATCCCACGCGGGCGCTGCCCCGGCCCGGCGCGCCGAGTAGGCGGTCATCAGATCCTCGGCCAGCGGACCGAGCGAGAAACCGTCCGCGGCGATGTGGTGCAGCACCAGGGCGAGCGCGTATTCCGCTTGTGGCGCACCGTCGATCGCGAACAGCGCTGCCCGCAGCGGTGTTTCCGTGGTCAGATCGAAAGGCGCTGCCGCCAGCTCCCGAAGCTGTTCCACCAGTGCGGTTTCGGCCACACGCGTGACCAGGAGGTCGGGCGCGGACTGCGGCAGTACCAGTTGTTCCGGCCCGTCCGAGCCGTCCGGGTAGACGGTCCGCAGGATCTCGTGCCGGGCCGCCACGTCGGCCAACGCCGTGGTCATCGCCGCGACGTCGAGCTCACCGGCGAGGCGCAGCGCGACCGGGATGTTGTCGATCGCGGCGGCGGGCCCGGCCTGCTCGTCGGCGTGGAAGCGGTTGACGAACCAGACGCGCTGCTGGGCCGCGGACAGCGGGACGCGCTCCGGCCGCGGGCGGGGGCGCAGCGGGACGCGACCGCCGTCGCCCCGATGCGTTTCGGCGCGAGCCGCCAACGCGGCGACCGTCGGTGCGTCGAACAGCGCCCGCACCGGAATCCGGGTGTCGAGCGCGGCGCCGAGCCGGGCCGCGACCCTGGCGGCGGTGAGCGAGTTGCCGCCGAGGGCGAAGAAATCGTCGTCCAGGCCCACCCGGTCGACGCCGAGCAGCTCGCCGAACGCCGCGGCGACGAGTTTCTGCACGGGCGTCGCGGGCGCGCGGAACCGCGCGGGCTCGATCGCGGGCGCCGGTAGCGCTCGGCGGTCCAGCTTGCCGGAGGCGTTGACCGGGAATTCGGGCAGCACGACGTATGCCGACGGGATCATATACGCCGGGAGACGCCGGGTGAGCGTCGCTTCGAGCGCACCGGGGTCGAGGTCCGCGCCGGACGCGGAGACCAGGTAGGCGACGAGCCGCTCGCCGGTCTCGGTGTCGTCGCGCAGGACCACGACCGCCTGAGCGACTTCCTCCAGACCCGTTAGCGCCGACTCGATCTCACCCAGCTCGATACGCAGACCACGCAGTTTCACCTGGAAGTCGGTGCGGCCCAAGTATTCGAGTTCACCGTCTTCGGTCCACGCCACCAAGTCACCCGTGCGATACATCCGCGCACCCGGCTCCCCATACGGGTTGGCGACAAACCGATCACTGGTCAGATCCGGACGCGCGACATAACCCCGCGCGAGCTGAACGCCCGCCAGATAAAGCTCACCCGCGACACCCACCGGCACCGGACGCAACCGCGCATCCAACACGAACACCTGCGTGTTGAACACCGGCGCACCGATCGGCACCGACTCGATATCGGCATCCACGACCTCGTGGAAAGTGACGTCGACCGCCGCCTCCGTCGGGCCGTACAAGTTGTGCAGGGACGCGCCGGTCAACTCACGCAACCGATGCGCAGGCTTGGGCGGCAACGCCTCACCCGAAGCGAACACCAGACGCAGCGAATCACACTGCGCGGCAGCCGCGTCAGCCACGAACACCGCCAGCATCGACGGCACGAAATGCGTGACCGTCACCTTCTCGGCGCTGATGATCTCGGCCAGGTAGGCCGGGTCGCGATGACCGTCCGGCTTCGCCACGACCAGGCGGGCACCGACCTGCAACGGCCAGAAGAACTCCCACACCGACACATCGAACGTCGCAGGCGTCTTTTGCAACACCACATCAGCCGAGGTCAACTGGTACGCGGTCTGCATCCACACCAGGCGATTGACGATCGCCGAATGCGAAACCGCCACACCCTTCGGACGACCCGTCGAACCCGACGTGAAGATCACATACGCCGCATTCGACGGTGCGAGCGTCCCGAGACGATCCTCGTCGGTCAGCGGTTCGCCGGAATAGTCCCCGGTATCGAACAGGTCGACGTCCAGCACCGCCCACATCCCGGTGGCCCGCCCGGACAGGTCGAGCCCGTCCGCGGAGCGGCTCAGCACGCACACCGGCCGCACCGTTCGCAGCATGTCGGCGATCCGCCCGGCCGGATGCTCCGGATCGATCGGAACGTAGACTCCCCCGGCCGCGAGCACCGCGTACAGGGCCACCACGAGATCGACCGACCGCCGCATGCCCACCGCCACCGGCTGGTCCGGCCGCACGCCGACGGACACCAGTAGCCTGGCCAGCCGGTGCACCCGGCTCGCGAACTCGGCGTAGCTGAGCGATGCACCGTCGAAGGTCACCGCGAGCGCCTCGGGCGTCCGCGCCGCCTGCGCCTCGAACAGCGACACGAGCGTCGCGGCCGGATCCACCGGGTGCACGGTGGCATTCCAGGTGCCCAGGATGCGGGCACGTTCCCCTGGGCTGAGCAGGTCGATCGCGCCGACGGGCACCCTCGGGTCGGCGGCCACCGCGTCGAGCACCCGGCGCAAACGCAGGGCGAACGACGCGACGGTAGCCGAATCGAACAGATCGGTCGCGTATTCGAAGACCGCGGCGAGACCGGAACCGTCCGCCGCCTCTGTCACCGACAGGTGCAGATCGAATTTCGCCGTCCCCGTGTCGATGTCGAGCCCGGAGACGGTCAGGCCGGGCAACTCGAGTTCGGTGCGCGCGGTGTTCTGCAAGTCCAGCATCACCTGGAACAGCGGATGCCTGGCCGCCGACCGCTCCGGCGCGAGCACTTCGACCAAACGCTCGAACGGCGCGTCGGCGTGGGCGAAGGCGGCCAGGTCGCGCTCGCGCACCGCCGCGACCAGGCCGGTGAACGTCAACCCGGCCCGCACATCGGCGCGCAGCACGACGGTGTTGACGAACATGCCGACGAGCTCATCGAGCGCACGCTCGCCGCGACCGGCCACCGGGGTGCCGATCACGATGTCCTGCTGCCCGGTCAATCCGGCCAGCAGCGTGGCGAACGCCGCGTGCAGCACCATGAACAGCGAGGCGTTCGCGCTGTCCGCGATCTCGCGCAACCGGCGCCGCGTAGCGGCATCGATGGTGAAGACGTGGCGCGCGCCGCGACCCGACGCGACGGCCGGACGCGGCCGATCGGCGGGCAGCGTCATCACGTCCGGCAGACCGGCCAATTCGCCCCGCCAGAACCGGATCTGCTCGGCCAGCATCGCGTCCGGGTCGTCCTCGCAGCCGAGGACCTCCCGCTGCCACAACGCGTAGTCGGCGTAGTGGACGGACAGTGGCGTCCAGTCGGGTGCGCCACCCGCACGGCGAGCGTCGTAGGCGCGCATGAGGTCCCGGGTGAGCGGTGCCAGCGACCAACCGTCGGCGCTGATGTGATGCAAAGCGACGACGAGCACGTGCTGCTCCGCGCCGAGGCGCAGCAGGGCGAGGCGCACCGGCGGCTCGCGATCGACCCGGAAGGGCGTGGCCACCAGTTCGCGAATCCGTTCCGTCAGCCGCCGCTCGTCGACCGATTCCGCGACCAGCTCGACCCGCGCCTCCTCGACCGGGAGCACCAGTTGATACGGAATACCCTCCGCCGCCGGGTAGACCGTGCGCAGCGACTCGTGCCTGGCGAGCACGTCGACCACCGAGTCCGCCAGCGCCGTCTGATCGAGCGCGCCGCGCAACCGGATGGCGGCGACCAGATTGTCCGCCACCGAGGCCGCGTCGAACTGGTTCAGGAACCACATGCGCTGCTGCGCGTAGGACAGCGGGATCAGTGTGGGGCGCGCCCCGGCGACCAGCGGCGCCCGTCTACGCGCCCGGCCGCCGGACAGGTGCGCGGCCAGCGCCGACACGGTCGGGAACTCGAACAGCGCCCGCACCGGCACCTCGGTGTCCAGCGCGTCCGCCAGGCGGGCCGCGATCTGCGTCGCGACCAGCGAATTCCCGCCCAGCGCGAAGAAATCGTCGTCCGAGCCGACCGGATCAATCCCCAGCACCTGCCCGAACACGTCGGCGACGGTCCGCTCCACCGGCGTGCAGGGCGCGCGGAAAGTCTTCGTGACCGGCACCGGGTCGGGCAGCGCCTTGCGGTCCAGCTTGCCCGACGGAGTCAGCGGCATCGCGGTCAGCGGGACGTACGCGGTGGGCACCATGTACGAGGGCAGCACCGGGCGCAGCCGCTGCTCCAGCTCCGCGGCAAGCCGATCGGGGGCGATCGCGCCGACCACGTAGGCGGCCAGCGTCTCGCCGGAGGGCTGCGCGACGATCCGCACCGCCGCCGCCCGCACGTCGTCCATGGCGAGCAAGGCGGCCTCGATCTCGCCGAGCTCGATCCGCTGCCCACGCAGCTTCACCTGGAAGTCGCCGCGGCCCAGGTACTCCAGCGCGCCGTCGCGGCGGCGGCGCACCAGATCCCCGGTCCGGTACATCCGGCTGCCCGCAGGCCCGTACGGGTCGGCGACGAAACGCTCCGCGGTCAGGTCGGCCCGGCCGAGGTAGCCGCGCGCCAGTTGCACGCCGGACAAGTACAACTCGCCGACCACGG
This sequence comes from Nocardia sp. NPDC051929, assembly GCF_044548645.1. Taxonomy (NCBI): domain Bacteria; kingdom Bacillati; phylum Actinomycetota; class Actinomycetes; order Mycobacteriales; family Nocardiaceae; genus Nocardia; species Nocardia sp. NPDC051929. The sequence goes on from NZ_JBIUCG010000001.1 coordinate 91,101, forward strand.
CGTCCGGAACCGGTCGCAACCGTTCGTCCAGGACCATGGCACGGCTGCCCGGCACCGGACGCCCGATCGGCGCCGGACCGCTCGCGGCCGGGTCGACCGGGGCGTACGTGGCGTGCACGGTGAATTCGGTGGGCCCGTACAGGTTGTGCAGCTGCGCGGGGCTCACCGCGGCGAACGCGGCGGCGGCCTCACCGGTCATCGCCTCCCCCGCGACCAGCACGGTGCGCAGGGACGCGATCGCACCCGGCGCGCCGGCGTCGGCGAACACCGTGAGCATGGACGGAACGAAGGAGGTCATCGTCACCCGGTGCGCGGCGATGGTCGCGGCGAGATACCGGGGATCGCGGTGCCCGTCGTGGTCGGCGACCACGATCCGCGCGCCCCGGGTGAGCGGCGCGAACAGCTCCCACACCGACACGTCGAAGGTGGCGGGGGTCTTGAACAGCACGACGTCGTTCGCGTCGATCCGGTATTCGTCCGCGATCCACCTGACCTGATTGACCGCCGCGTCATGCTGCACCGCCACGCCTTTGGGACGGCCGGTCGAACCGGAGGTGAAGATGACGTACGCGGTACCGGAAGCGCGCAAGGGGGCGAGACGATGCGCGTCGCCGACCGGCGCGGCGGAGTATTCGGCGACCTCAGGGGCGTCGGCCGTGAGCACCCGTGTCGCGGGTAGCTCCGCGAGCGCGCATCGATCGGCGAATTCCCCCGCCTCCGCCCGGGATCGGGTCAAGACGCACACCGGGCGGGCCGCGGCGATCACCTGCGCGATCCGGGCCGCCGGCTGGTCCGGGTCCACCGGCACGTACCCACTGCCCGCGGTCAGCACCGCGTACGCGGCCACCACGAGATCGACCGAACGCGGCATGCCGAGCACGACCAACCGCTCGGGCCCCACCCCCGCGGCGATCAGCCGACGCGCCAGCCGGTTGACCGCACCCGCGAACTCCGCGTAGGTCAGCCGCCGCTCGGCGTCGAGCACCGCGACCGCGTCGGGGGTGCGCCGCGCCTGTGCCTCGAAGGCGGTGAGCAACGTCTCCGCCGGGTCCTGTGCGCCCGCGACGGCCTGCCCCGCCGCGAGTGCGCGCGCTTGCTCGTCGCGGTCCAGGAGAGGCAGGTCGCGCACCGCGATCGCGGGATCGGCGGTGATCGCCCACAAGAAGCCGATCAGCCTGCCCGCGTAACCCGCGATGGTGGCTTCGTCGAAGAGATCGGTGGCGTAGGTGAATTCCGCGGGAACCCCCGCCGGTGCCGAACCTTCCCCGAGTCCGGCACCGGCGGCGTTCTCGGTGACCGTGAGCTGGAGATCCAGCTTGGTCACTCCGGTGTCCAGGGTACTGGTGGCGACCGACAGTTCGGGCAGTTCGAAAGCGATTGCCTCGGCGTTGTCGAAGGCGAGCAGCACTTGGAACAACGGGTGGCGCGCCTGCGAGCGCGGCGGATCCAGCGCCGCGACCACCCGCTCGAACGGCAGTTCGGCATGGCCGAAGGCGGCGAGGTCGTCCTCGCGTACCCGCGCCAGCAAGGCGGTGAAGGGCTCGGCGGCGTCCAACCGGGTGCGCAGTGCCAGGGTGTTGACGAACATGCCGATCAGGTCGTCGAGCGCGCGGTCGCCCCGACCTCCGACCGGGGTGCCGATCACGATGTCGTCGGCGCCGGACAGCCGCGCCAGCAGCGCGGCCAGTGCGGCGTGCGTCAGCATGAAGGTCGAAACGCCGTGCGCGCGGGCGAATTCGTTCATCCGGGCGACCAGTTCGCCGGGGAACTCGAAACCGAACACCGCGCCACGGCCGGAGGCGACCGCAGGGCGGGGCCGGTCGGCGGGCAGGTCGAGCTGGTCGGGCGCGCCCGCCAGCGCGTCGGTCCAGAACGACAGCCGATCGGCCGCGAACGAATCGTCCGAGGAGCCCAGCAACTCGTGCTGCCAGAGGCTGTAGTCGGCGTACTGAATCGGCAGCGGGGCCCATGCGGGCGCGCTGCCGCCGCGGCGCGCCCCGTACGCGGTCATCACGTCGCGGGCCAGCACGCGCAGCGACAGCCCGTCGGCGGCGACGTGGTGCAGGACCAGCGCGAGGGCGTGACTGCCGTCGTCCACCGCGAAGATCCGCGCCCGGATCGGGATCTCACGTTCCAGATCGAAGCCGCGGGCGGCGAACGCGCTCAGCCGCTCGTCGAGGTCGGCGGCGCCGATCGCCTCCGGCGCGGCGGCGATCGGCGCCACCGACAACACGACCTGCCGTGCCGCGAGCCCCGCGCCGTCGGCGGGCAGGAGCGCGGGGAAGATCGTGCGCAGCACTTCGTGCCGGAGAACCAGGTCATCGAGCGCCTGCCGCAGCGCGGTGACGTCCACCGCCCCGCGCAGCCGCACCACGAAGGGCATGTTGTAGCTCGCGCCGGCGCGCTCGAACCGGTTGAGAAACCAGATGCGCTGCTGCGCCGGAGAGAGCGGAACCAGCGGCGGCCGTGGCCGTGCCCGCAGCTGCGCGACCAAGGACGCGCCGCCGGATCCACCGGCCCGCTCGACGAGCCCGGCGAGTTCGGCCACCGTGCAGGCGGCGAACACGTCGCGGACTCCGAGCGGGCAGTTCAGGTCGGCGGACAGCCGCGCGGCGACCTGCGTGGCCACCAAACTGTTTCCGCCGAGTGCGAAGAAGTCGTCGTCGCGACCGACCAGCTCGTTACCGAGCACTTCGGCGAACACCCGCGCGACCGCGAGTTCCACAGGGGTGGCGGGCGCGGTGTAGCCCGTCGAAGTTCTGCTCGGGGCAGGTAGAGCGGCGCGATCCAACTTTCCGGACGCGTTCACCGGCAATGTGTCGAGCACCACGTAGGCGGCGGGCACCATGTACCCGGGCAGCGCCTCGGCCGCCACGGCGCGCAGCCGCTCCTGCCGCACCGCGCCGGGCTCCGCCGCCACGACGTAGGCCACCAACTGCTCGCCGATCCCCGCGTCGTCGCGCACCACGACCACCGCGCGGGCCACCTCGTCCACCCCGGCGAGCACGGCCTCGATCTCGCCGAGTTCGATGCGCAGACCGCGCAGCTTCACCTGGAAGTCCGTACGGCCGAGATACTCCAGCTCGCCGTGCGTGGTCCATCGCACCAGGTCACCGGTGCGATACATCCGGTTCCCCGCCTGTGCGGGCCCGCCGAACGGATCGGCTACGAACCGCGCCGCGGTCAGTTCCGGTCGAGCCACATAGCCCCGGGCGAGCTGTACCCCCGACAGATACAGCTCACCCGGCGCCCCGACCGGCACCGGCCGAAGCCGCGAGTCGAGAACATGAAGCCTGGTGTTGAACACCGGCGCGCCGATCGGCACCGAGAGGGTATCGGTGTCGGCGACTTCGTGAAAGGTGACGTCGACCGCTGCTTCCGTCGGACCATACAGATTGTGCAGGCGAACGCCGGTCATGGCGCGCAGCCGCTGAGCGAGCGCGGCGGGCAGCGCCTCCCCGGAGGCGAACACCGTGCGCAGCGGCGTGCGGAACGCGACATGCTGATCGGCGAGGAACGCCGCAAGCATCGAAGGCACGAAATGTGCTGTGGTGACTCCGTATTCGTCGATGACCCGACGCAGATAAGCGGGATCGCGGTGCCCGTCCGGCTGGGCGAGCACCAGCGTCGCGCCGATCTGCAGCGGCCAGAAGAATTCCCACACCGACACGTCGAACGTGGCCGGAGTCTTCTGCAGCACAACGTCTTGCGCCGATAGTCGGTAGGTCTGCTGCATCCACACCAACCGGTTGACGATCGCGCGGTGGGTGATGGCGACGCCCTTGGGCAGACCGGTCGATCCGGAGGTGAAGATCACATACGCCGGATGCTCCGGTCGCAAGGCCGCGACTCGTTCCCGGTCCCAGATCGGCCCCGCCCCGACCGTCTCGTCGGCTCGGTCCACCCGCACCACCGGCAGACCGGACAGCTCCGGCGGCCGCTCGTCCCCGACGATCAGCACGCAGGCCGGACGGGCCGTGGCCAGGATGTGCGCGGTGCGCTCGGGCGGGTGATCCGGATCCAGCGGCAGATAGGCGCCGCCCGCGGCGAGCACCGCGTACATCGCGACGACCAGCTCCGGCGAGCGCGGCAGGCGCAGCGCCACCAGCGTTTCGGGCCCGACGCCGAGCGCGATCAGCGTGCGGGCGAGCCGATTGGCGCGCGCGGCGAGGTCCCGGTAGGTCAGGTCCGGCGCACCGGCGGCCCGCAGCGCCACCGCGCTCGGCGTGCGGGCCGCCTGCGCCTCGAACATCGACACCAGCGTCGCCACGGGAGCGAAGGCCGCGGAGCGACCCGGCAGCTGCGCTTCCACGTCGAAACCCGTCTCGTTCCAGATCCGGGTGCTGACCTCGAGTTCCAGCTCGGTCGCGACGTCCACGGCGGCGAGCGCGGTGTCCGGCTCGGTGGCGACCAGGCGCTCCAGATAGCGGAGGAACCGGGCGTGCTGCCTGGCGACGTCGTCGGCGGTGTACAGGTGCGGATTGGCCTCGAAGTCGACGTGCACCCGGTCCCGGTCGCCGTAGTAGACGTTGAGACTCAGGTCCTCGACCGGACCGGTGGACAACACGTGGTACCGCCCCACGGTGGCGCCGAGGGTGAGATCGCTGCGGAACAGCATGATGTTGGCCAGCGGACCGAACAGCCCGCGGCGCGCCGGACCGGCGGCGCGCTCGGTGTCGCGCTGGATGTCCTCGTGACGGTAGCGCTGGTGGCGCAGCGCCCCCGCGACCTCGACGCGGGTGGCGCGCAGCAACGCGCCCCAGCTGCCGTCGACCGGCAACCGCAGCGGCACGATGTTCGACAGCATGCCGGCCGAGCGCCGCAGCGCCGCGGTGGTGCGCGCGGTCACCGGCAGGCTCAGCACCGCCTCGTCCCGGTCGGTCAGTCGTGCCAGGTAGGCGGCGAACGCCGCGAGCAGCACCACGGCGAGCGTCGAATCCTGGCTCGCGGCAAGCGCGTTCATCCGTTCGACGAGTTCCGGCGTGAGCGCTCTCCCGGCGATCAGGTTGGTCGCGCCACGGGGTGCGGAGCGACCGGCGAGGCTGGTCGCGCCGTCCAGCCCGGCCACCCGCCCGGCCCAGTGCGCGCGATCGGACTCGAACCGGGGGCTGCTCCGGTAGGCGAGTTCGACCTGCGTCAACGAGGCGAGCGTCCCCGGCCGCACGGCCTCGGGTTCGGTGCCGAGCATCCGCGCGGTGTACCGCTCGGCCACCCGCGTGGTGTTGGTGAGCGCGCCGTAGCCGTCCAGCACGATGTGATGAGCCCGCAGGTACCAGAAGTACCGTCGCTCGGCGACGCGCAATAGTGCGCCCGCGAACAGCCGGTCGGTGCGCAGGTCGACCGGCGCGCTCGCGTCCGCGCGCATCCAGGCGTGCGCCGCGGCCACCGGGTCGGTCTGGTCGCGCAGGTCGACCAGCGGAATGTCGACCGAGAGGCCGAAGTCGACGTACTGGTGCGGGACGCCGCCGGATTCCCCCAGCCGCACCAGCACCGACTCGTACTCGCGCGCCGCCTCCACCGAGACCTCTTGCAGCAGAACTGCATCCAACTCGCCGTGCACGTCCACGTACTGCGCGACGTTGATCGGCGCGTCCGGGTCGAGCAGCTGCGCGTACCAGACGCCGAGCTGCGCGGGCGCCAGAGCGAACGGTTCGGGTGCGATCCGGGACGACTCCGGCTCGACGGAACGCGGCGGCAACGCGCTGGCCCCACCCAACTCCGTATCGTGCACCAGAGCCTCCTACTCGGCGGAACAACGGCTGTCCGAACGCTTTCGAGCAGCACGAACAAGCCGCTGCACCCGGCTGCCCAGCCCGGGCGCATGGCGTCGACCACCACGTGCGATTCGATGAGAGCGCGAGCGGTGCTCGGGCACGCTCGCGCGGAAAGCCGCCAATCCTCCAACGTCATCGCCGTGGAGCGGGCGCCACGGCTATGTCAGCTACGTCACACGGTCGTGATCCGTGCATTGCGAACATTAGGCGCTTCGTTAATAAAAGGGAACAATTTGCACTAAAAACTTCTGGACGCTTGTCCAACGCGGCTACCAGGGCCGGAAGTCCAGGGCAAAGCGTATTGCGCGATCACATCGACCGCGGCGACGCCGATGGCTGTGCAGACTATGAGCCGAAACGTTGCATTCGCGTTGCATCGGCGCCGAGGCGGCGATCCAGTACCCGGATCTTGGCCTCGATCTGCGCGTACAGCGGCGAGTCACGATCGACCGTGGCCCGGTAGGCCGCCCACGCCGCGGCGTCGTCGCGCCCCTCCGGACACGCGGTCCACCGGCGCAGCACCGCCGGGTCGCCCGAAGCCAGCACCGCTGTGCGCAATCGAACCCGCAGTTCGTCGCGAATATCGATGATGCCCGGCGCGGTCGAACGCGGCAGCACCGGCCCGGCATAGAGCCGTAATGCGGAATCGACATCACCGGAGTCGAGCGCCGCGCGCAAAGCCTCCACATCGGTTGCGACCGGAACGCGCAAACGGTAAGGCCGCGAACCGAACACGGTCGGACCGACCACCGAACGCAAGCGGGACACGGCCGCGCGGATGGTGCCGTTGTCCAGATCGGTGTCATCGAGCAACAGCGCGAGATGATCGGCGCCGAGTCCCTCCGGATGTTCGGCCAGCAGCAGCAGGATCTCGGCATGCCGCTGCGACAGGGGCACTCGATCATCCGCGACGCTCAGTTGCGGCTGACCGAGGCCGAGCACGTCGAGCGCGAGCCTGCCCGCCGGGTGCGGCTGCGCCGGGTCACGCCTGCCGCGACCGTCGTTCCGACGCTCGCCGGACCGTATCGCGGTGAGCAGCAGGTCCATCTCCGCGGCCGTGGCGGTGGCTTTGATCAGGGCGAGAATCTCCGGCTTGGCCACCCGGACGCCGCCCGCGATCATCAGCACTCCCACCAGCCTGCCGTCCGGATCGTGCACCGGGGCCGCGGCTCCGGTGATCTGGTGCATCCGGTGCAGGAAGTGCTCCGGGCCGTGGATCCACGCGGCGCGCCCGGTACGCACCACCAGGCCGACCGCGTTCGTCCCGATGCGGCGCTCGCTCAGGTCGTCACCGGCGCGCAGGCCGATCTCCGCGGCGGCCGCGACCTGTTCGTCACCACCGTGCACCGAGAGCACCCGGCCGAACTGATCGGCCACCACGACGATCAAACCTGTTCTGGCCGTGTCCTGTACGAGCAATTTGTCGATCAGCGGCATCAGCGGGGCGATCGGATGTGCCTGGAGATAGCGCTGCAGATCGGCGCCGCGCAGACCGCGGCCGTCGACCGCGTCCATCGGATCGACCCCGCCGCGCAAGCTGCGCAGCCAGGACTCCAGCACGGCGGGACGCAGCAGACCGGCGAGGCGGGCAAGTTGATCGCCACCCGCGCCGAGATATCCGTGCGCCTGCGCGGCGTAGACTTCGAGCGCACCGAGTTGGGCGCCCGGCTCCACGCCCGGCCGTGGGGGTCGCCCACCTGCGATGTTGCTGACCATTTGCCTTTCTTTCCGCCCCAAACTGTACCGGCGCACTCAGGGCGGGAACGACCGATGTTCGGCTTTGTCCGCCAGGTCACACCCGGTGCGCATCCCGGCAAATTGTGACCGAACCGTCTTTCACTTCACGAGCACAGGTGTGCGGCCGCCTTTTCCGCGATCACCATGGTCGTGGCCTGCGGTCCACGACCGAGCGGCACCGGCACCACGGAGAGATCCACCACGGACAACCCGGTAACTCCGCGCACCCGGCAGCGCTCGTCCACCACGGCAGCCGCATCGTTTTCCCGGCCCATTCGACAGGTTCCGGACAAATGTTGCGAAGTGGCGAGATTCGCGCGTAACCAGGCATCGAGATCCGCGGGCCGCGGAATCGGATCGACCGGCCGCGCGTTCATTCGTCGCAGCAGCCCGCCCGCGGTCGCCACCGCGTCGCGTAATCGGGCGCGATCCTGGTCGGCGGTCAGGTAGCGGTAGTCGATCAGCGGCGCGGCGCCGGGGTCGGCCGACCGCAAGCGGAGCACGCCGGAGGATCGCGGCCGCATCAGTGTGACGCCGAGCCTGCGCACCCCGGGTGTGAACGACACGGCGTACGGCCGGATTTCGACATCGTCCACCTCGAGCACCGTCTCCAGCGGGACGCTCGGCGGTTCGGCCAGGTGCAGCAGATAGGAGATGCCCACTTCCGGATGGTCGCTGAGCCAGGAGCCCACCGGGGCGGCGTGCACGACCGGGATACCGAGGGGGCGCAGCCGTTCCGGGTCGCCGATGCCGGAGCGCAACAGCAGCGTGGCCGACTCGATCGCGCCCGCGCAGAGCACGATCCGGTCGGCCCACTCGATGCCGCTCTCGCCATCGCGTACGTACTCCACGCCGACCGCACGGGTTCCGTCGAAGCGGATGCGCGTGACCGACGTTTCCCCGGCGACGGTCAGGTTCGGGCGGGTCAGCGCGGGCAGCAGATAGCCGATCGACGGGCCGATGCGCCTGCCTCGGTCGCAATTGCACGGCACCGCGCCCACCCCCTCCCCGCTGCCGGGGGCATTGAGATCGGGCACCTCGGCGAACCCGGACGCGAGGCAGGCCTCCGTGAACGCCGCGCTGACCGGCGAGGGATCCGAGCTGCGCACCACGGGAATCGGGCCGCGGTCGCCGTGCCAGGGCTGTTCGCCGAAGTCGAGGTCACGCTCGATCCGGCAGTAGAGCGGAAGCACGGAATCGAACGACCAGCTGTCCGAGTCGCCGAGCACCCGGCTCCATGCGTCGAAATCCGCCACCGTGGCACGGACGAAGTAACCGCCGTTGACCGCCCCCGAGCCGCCGATCACCTTGCCGCGCACGATGGTTGCCGGCACCGGCGGGTCGTCGGCGAGGACCACCTCGTAACGCCACAGCCACGGGGCCTCCGGACCGATCGGCAGCGACGCGGCGTCCAGCAACTCGGCGGGCATCGCCTCGCGACTGCTCCACATCCGACCGGCTTCGAGCAGCCGCACCGTGTGCGCCGGATCGGCGCTCAACCGCTCCGCCAGGACACACCCGGCGGTACCGCCCCCGACGATGAGCGTGTCGGCCATTCGGACTCCCGTTCAGTATCTCGGCGCGGTCCGCGTAGCCGGACGGCGGCGCGGCGAGGGTGCGGGCAAGATCCAGGTCATCGCGGGTGATTCGGGTCGATCAACGGGATGGTGTGGTGGGTTTCAGCGCTTCCACGCTGCGCGCGCGGAACGCGCCGAGCCACAGGCCGGTGCCGTAGGCGATGTCGTCGAGGCGCTTGTAGACGGTGTAGCGGACGGGATCGAGGCCGCCCGAGTCGCGGTGGGTGAACCAGTCGGCCAATCCGTCCGCGACGGCCATGGTGATCGCGATGCGCCGCACCCGACGGGAGAAGAACATCGCCAGCACCGTGATCGGCCAGTAATGCCTGCACATCGCCGAGGCCAGACGCCACAGTCCGGCGAAGAAGCCGCGCGCCAGATAGATCGCGGCGATCCGGGTGGAGTTGTCCAGCCCGGCGAAGACGCGGCGCAACCGGGCCAGCGCGGTGATCAGGGTGACGATGCCGCCGAACAGTCCCCACTTGGTGAGCGTCGCGAACAGGAACGCGGCCAGCAGCGTCCAGGACGGCACCGACAGCGGTGACACCGTTCCCGCGTGCCGCTCGCCCAGCGGCGCCGCGCCGGTGCCGTAGAACAGCTTTCGGCCGAACCACGCGCGGAAGCACACCCGGTGGTCGTGCGCCACGTGGGCCGCGGGCTCGTAGCGCAGCCGCCAGCCCGCCCGCTCCAGCCGCCAGCACAGGTCGACGTCCTCGGCGACGTGCATCGACTCGTCGAAGCCGCCTTGTTCCAGCAGCGCCCTGCGCCGCGCCAGCAGCGCCGCGCTCGGCACGTAGGACACCAGCCCGCGCGAGTGCACCGCAGCCTCGCGCCTGCCCAGGTCGAGCGAGGAGCGGGTGTGCTCGTAGCGCGCCAGCGCGTTGGACTCCGGGTCCAGCGCGACGATCCGCGGGGCGACCAGCGCCACCCCGGGGTCGCTGAAATGGCCGAGCATCACTTCCAGCCATCCGCTGCGCGGCACCACGTCGGAATCCAGGAATGCGACGAAGTCGGTTGTCGCCGCCCGCAAGCCGGCGTTGCGCGCGGCCGCCGGTCCCTGCTTGCGGTCGTGCCGCAGCACGGTCACCCGGCACCTGGTGCCACGGTTGCGCGGTATCCGCACCGGCTGGTCGGACCCGTCGTCGACCACGATGACGTTGTGCCCGCGCAACGCGGCGAGCAGCCGCGCCAGTCCCTCGGCGTTGTTGTGCAGCGGCACGATGACGGTGACGTCGTCCGGCGAAGGCAGCAGCCGGGGGCGGGGGTTGGCCACTCCGGAGTCGAGCAGCCGTCTGGCAACGACGGCGGACTTCGGGCCGGTCACCTCGAGGTACCCGTCGCCGATCATCTCGGCGGCCTCCGGGGCAAGTCGCAGCAACCTGGCCGGCGAACCGCCGATCAGAACCCGCCCGCCGGAGTATGCGCGTACCCGGGGATCGATCCGCACCCCGAATCCATCGGGCAGGCGATCATGGCGCATTCCTGGCATGCTAGGCGGAGTTTCGCGGGTAGACATCAACAGTCCGGAAAAAACGGCAGATTTCCGGGCGAAACCGGCCCGCCACCGGAACGGCCGCGCGCCGTACCCGATGCCGAGTGTTCGCTCGCACCCGTTTCCCAGCATCCGGCAACGGAGCGGCTATCGCCCGGTCGACGACCGGACGATAGCCACACCCGTGCTCTCAGCATACTTTTGGCAAACTTCATGGCTTCATGCCAGCGGGCTCTCGTCGCAGGCCCGCGCCGGGCGGCGTTCCGGCGTGAATCCGGCCGGGCGCGTCGCGCTCAGCGTCAGCGGAACCGGTCCGCCCTTGCGCCCGCCCGCGCGCGGGGCGACCCGGCGGGAATGGTCGACCGACGAACGCGGGATCATCCGCGCCGTGTCGGCCAGCGCCGCTTCGCCGTACCCCTGGACGCACTCCGGATCAGGCCCGTCGGCGGGCAGCCCGGTGAAGAACTTCGCCGCCATGCAGCCGCCGCGGCAGGCGTCGTAATGGCTGCACGAGGCGCACGCGCCGCCGCCACTGGGCTCGCGCAGCTCCCCGAACAGTTCCGAGGATCGCCATACCGCCTCGAAACCGCCGTCGGCCACGACGTTTCCGGCGTGGAACCGATCGTGAATGGCGAACGGGCAGGCATAGACGTCACCCACCGGGTCGACCAGACAGACCACCCGTCCCGCACCGCACATGTTCAGCCCCGGCAGCGCCGCGCCGAACGCCGACAGGTGGAAGAACGAGTCGCCGGTGAGCACGCCCTCCCCGTTGCGCAACAGCCAGTCGTAGAGGACGCGCTGCTGATCGGGCGTGGGATGCAAGTCGTCCCACACGTCCGCACCCCGGCCCGACGGCCGCAACCTGGTCAAACGCAAGGTGGCGCCGTACTTTTCGGCGATGGCGCGGAACTCGTCGAGCTGTGCGATGTTGTGCCTGGTCGCCACCACCGACAGCTTCGCGTCCCGGAAACCCGCCGCGGCGAGATTCTTCAGCGCGCGAATGGCCATGGCGTAGGAGCCAGGCCCGCGCACGGCGTCGTTGACCTCGGCGTCGGCGCCGTCCAGCGACACCTGCACGTCGACGTAGTCACTGGCGGCCAGCCGGGCCGCGACCTCGGGCGTGATCCGCACTCCGTTGGTGGAGAACTTCACGCCCACATGGTGCGCGGTCGCGTAGTCGACCAGTTCCCAGAAGTCCGGGCGCACGGTGGGCTCGCCACCGCCGATGTTCACGTAGAACACCTGCATACGTTCGAACTCGTCGATCAGCGCCTTGCACTGCTCGGTGCTCAGCTCGCGGGGATCCCTGCGCCCCGAAGACGACAGGCAGTGCACGCAGGACAGGTTGCAGGCGTAGGTGAGTTCCCAGGTCAGACAGATCGGCGCGGCGAGACCGGACTCGAAGCGGTCCACCAGGCGAACCGCCGCGTCCGACGGCGGGACCACCCCCGCCGTCGACGGCGGCGCCGTGGCCGCGCTCGCGACGGAGGGCGCCGTCGGTGCGCCGGCCGGCGCACCGATGATCATGTCGGATTCGGCCAGCTGTGTCAGCGCTTTGACGTAAGCCGCGGCGTTCTTCTCCGGCACGCCCGCCGCGCGCAGGGCGGTGCGCGCCGACGTGTGCTCCGGCAGCGACCGGACGATCTCGACGATCCGCGGATTCTTCAGGAAGGAGAGCTTGCGCGTGCCGAAGTGGTAGAGCAGCGCGCCGAACGGCTCCGGACGCAGCGCCACTCGCGGATGCAGCTGCCAGCGGGTATCGAGATCGAGCATCGTCATCGACCGCCCGTCAGTAGACGCCGCACATGCCGTCGATGGACACCTCTTCGATGAGGCTCTCCTCGACCAGCGGCGCTTCTTCGGCCGACCGCGCGGCGGCGGCCTCCATCCGTCCGGTGTTGTCGGTGTCTGCGTGTCCGGTGGACCCGTATTCCGGCATGGCTACCTCCGCGAGGACGATCCGTGTGCGAACTGCCCGGTGCAGTCCGTGCTCACACAATAACGTCATGAACTGACAAAACAACAGGTTTCACTTATCCGGCGATCCGGGAGGTCCCAGCCGCCGCGCGCGCCGAGCGAGGAGCCGATTCCGCCGCGAGCCGAGTGGAACAGGCGGCGACGGGACCGATGCCCGGCGCTCTAGACTGCGGGTGGCAAGCAGCTGAACAGAATGTGACGGGCAGCACGCCCGCAGTGGTAGAGGTGGCATGGGAGTCGGACGAATGCAGACGAACGGGGGCGGCAGCACGCTGTCGGAGTCCGAGATCGTCGAGGCCGCGCTGCGGGTGGTACGCGAGGACGGCGTGGAGAAACTGTCGATGCGGCGACTCTCCCGCGAACTCGGCGTCTCCCCGATGGCGCCCTACTACTACGTCGCCGACAAGCGCGAGCTGCTGGATCTGGTCGCCAGCGCGGCCCTCACCGGAGTGCGCACGCCACCGGCCGAATCCGGCACGTGGCAGCATCGGCTGCGCGATCTCGTCGACCAGATCGACGAGAAGCTGCGCAAGCATCCCGGCCTCGGCGACATCCTGATCGAGCAGATGCTGGGCAAACAGCTGGACCTGATCGCCGCGATCATGGACATCCTCGACGACGCGGGGTTCGGCGATCGCAACATCCTCGCCGCCTACGCCACCATCCACACCTACCTGTTCGGCCGCAGCCGGGTGAACCCGCGCGACCGCTCGGCGCCTGCCGATGTCACGCTGCCACCGGTTGTCGATCGGGCCACCCGGTACATCGGTGACCTGCGCGGACGCTACTCCTACGACTTCGGCATGGAGGTGCTGATCGCCGGTCTGGAAGCCCAGCTTGTCCGCCAGGCGACGACCGACGTACGATGAAACTGAAACACGTTCTAGTTTTTGCGTCGCGGGTTGCCCGTGCCAGGTTCGAGAGGACGACATGACCACTGTCGAGGTTCCCCACGGCTCGCGCTCGGTCGTGCTGCGGGTGTCCGCGGTCATCGCCGAGACGGCCGACACCCGCTCGCTGGTCTTCGACGTTCCCGACGAGCTGGCCGAGAAGTTCCGTTACCAGCCGGGACAGTTCCTCACCCTGCGCATCCCCAGCGACCGGACCGGCTCGGTGGCGCGGTGCTACTCCCTGGCCAGCTCGCCCTACACCGACGACCGTCCGAAGGTGACCGTCAAGCGGACCGAGGGCGGCTACGGGTCGAACTGGGTGTGCGACAACGTGAAAGCGGGCGACCAGATCGAGGTGCTGCCGCCCTCCGGCGTCTTCACCCCGAAGGATCTCGACGACGACCTGCTGCTGTTCGGCGCGGGCAGCGGCATCACGCCGGTCATGTCCATCCTCAAGTCGGCTCTGGCCCGCGGAAACGGCCGCATCGTGCTGGTATACGCCAACCGCGACCACGAGTCCGTGATCTTCGCCGGTGAGCTGCGCGATCTGGCGGACAAGCACCCGCAGCGGCTCACCGTGATCCACTGGCTGGAATACCTGCAGGGCCTGCCGACGGCCGACGCGCTGGCCACACTCGTCGCCCCGTATCGCGGCTACGACGCGTACATGTGCGGGCCGAAGCCGTTCATGGACCGGGTGCACGACGCGCTCGGGCAACTGGGCGTGCCGCGCACGCGCACGCACGCCGAGGTGTTCAACTCGCTGGCCGGCGATCCGTTCGCCGATCAGGCGCCGGTCGAGGTCTCCGACGAGGAGGCGGCCGACGCGGCGACCGTGGAAGTCGAACTCGACGGCGAAGTGCACGAACTGAAGTGGCCGCGCAAGCAGACGCTGGTGGACATCATGCTGGCCAAGGGCTTGGACGTGCCCTACTCCTGCCAGGAAGGCGAGTGCGGCTCGTGCGCGTGCACGGTGCTGGAGGGCAAGGTCGAAATGGACAACGCCGAAATTCTCGACCCGGAGGATATCGAGAACGGTTACATCCTCGGCTGCCAGGCGCACCCGGTGACCGACCACCTGAAGATCCAGTTCTGAGCGCGCTCGCCTGAAATAATTCGCCGATCGTTTGCTTCGCCTATCGCGCGCGGTATTCCGCGCGAGCCCCGTGCGGCAGATGCTCGGTCGCGTAGCTCAACGCGGTGCGTCCCATGGCCGGGGCGTGCCGGTCGAGGAATCCGGTCAGCAGGCCGCGGTCGACGCGCTTGCCGACTTCGCGCAGCATCCAGCCCAGCGCCTTCTGGATCAGGTCGCGCCGGTCGTCGAGCAGCAGTTCACACAGCGCGAAGGTAGTCGAGGCATCACCCGCCTTGATGAACGCGAACGTGGACAGCAACGCCACCCGCCGCTCCCACAGCGACTCGGTGGCCGCCAGCTCGAACAGCAGGTCACGCGGTTTGTCCAGCAGCCACGGGCCGACGATGTTCTCCGCCGACACGTCCACCAGATCCCAGTTGTTCACCCGTCCGCGGCGCACGGCCGCCAGATACAACCGCACCATGGCGGCGCGGGCGGCGTCGTCGAAGGAGCGCGGCTGGGACGCCTTGGCGAATCGCGCGTTCAAGATCACCAGCGCGGCGAACCGGTCTTCGTGCACGTCGCTGTCGAGCAGCCGGTCGATCTCGTCGAGCGGAAGTGTCGCGAAGCGCTTGGCGACCCGGCGGCTCGCCGGTACCCGGACGCCGAGGAACACGTCACCCTCGCCGTATTCGCCGGGACCGGTCTTGAAGAACCGCTGTAGCTGCGTCGCATCAGCCGGATTCGCCAGTTCCCGCAACGCCGCCCGCACGTCGGCCGCGGTCACCGAGTCGGTCATCGAACCATGCTCCTGTTCCGAGAAGTGGCGGACGCGCCCGCGCCGGGCAGCGGTTCACCCCTGCGCGCCCAGTACGCGGCCGGACTCGAAGGCGGCCGCGCTGGTGGGCAGCGCACCGGGCCGACCGCTGTTGAGCACCCGGATCACCCCGGTACCCGTGGTGGGGCGGCCCAGCGCCTCGATGCGCCGAATGGTCTGCGCGGCAACGGCTTGCGCGCTGTCGAAGAGCCGGACGCCGTTTGGCAACGCGGCCACGATCGCGTCGGTCACCAGCGGGTAGTGCGTGCAGCCGAGCACCACGCCTTCCACGCCGGGCGGCGTCCGCTCCGCCGCGCTGCCGATCGCTTCGTGGGCGGCGGTCAGGTCGCCACGGTCGATCGCGTCCGCCAACCCGTGACACGCCACCCCGACCACATCGGCGTCGCCGCCGAATTTCGCGATCAGATCGGCCTGGTACCGGCTCGCCGTGGTCGCCGCGGTGGCCCAGACCGCCACCGACCGGCACACGGCCGCCGCGGGCTTGATCGCGGGCACGGTGCCGATCACCGGCACGCCGGGCCCGACCTCCGCGCGCACGTGCTCCAGCGCCGTCACGCTGGCGGTGTTGCACGGCAGCACGATCACCTCCGCGCCCGAACGAAGCGAGGCCCGCGCGGCGTTCACCACCCGCTCGACCACCCAGTCCTCCGGCTTCGGCCCCCACGGCGCCCCGTCCGGATCCAGCTGCAGCAGCAGATCCACGTCGGGCCGCAACTTGCGCAACCAAGCGGCAGTGGGCAGCAACCCCAGACCCGAGTCGATGAGCGCGACGATCACCGCACCACCGTATTACAGCCCCATGACACCCCCACACGCCGCGCGCGCCGCGGCGCACGCTCCGCAACCGGCGCGCGCACGCGGGCCACGGCGGCCATAGTCGCGGAGGATTCGGCGACCGGTACCCGTACCTGCTCGATGCCGTAGCCGCCGTTCCGCGGCTCCCGCCGGGCGCGCCCTCAGCTGGGTGCGAGCAACTCGGTCACCGGCGCACCGGACGCGATCTTGGCACGGGCCTTCATCACCTGTGCTGTCATGCCCGCGCCGACGACGCCGGTGAGGTTGCCGCCCTGGGCGTAGTAGGCGAGGAATTTGCGGCCGTCGTCGGAGGCGATGTGCACCTCGTCGGTCGCGCCGGGAGTGCCGAGGGCCTGGATCTTGACGTCGTACTGGTCGCTCCAGAAGTACGGGACGCGCGCCGCCGTGGGCGGTTCGGCGCCCAGCAGCGCGCAGGCGACCAATTTGGCCTGTTCACCGGCGTTGGTCCAGTGTTCGACACGCTTGCGGAGTCCGGTCTCGTGCAGCCAGGCCGCCACGTCGCCGACCGCCCAGACGCCGTCGGCGGAGGTCCGTCCCACCTCGTCGGCGAGCACGCCGCCACCGGCCGACGGTTCGGCCAGCGCGATCCCGGAATCGCGCAGCCATTCGGTCACCGGCCGCGAACCCACGCCGATCACGACGAGGTCGGCGGCGATCTCGGTACCGTCGGACAGCCGCGCACCGCGCACCCGCCCCGACTCGTCGCCGAACAGGGTGTCCACGCCGATGCCGCAGCGCAGATCCACCCCTTCCGCGCGATGCATCCGCGCGACCAGTTCGCCCACCGCTTCGCCGAGCACCGAGGCCAGTGGCGTCGCCTGCGGTTCGACCAGCACGACATCCACTCCCGCCGCCCGGAAACTCGCGGCGAGTTCGCAGCCGATGAAGCCGGCGCCGACGACCAGCGCGGTGCTCGCGCCGCTCAGATCGGCGCGCAGGGCTACGGCGTCGGAATGGCCGCGCAGCACGTGCACGCCGCGCAACTCGGGCAGGCCGGGCAGACGGCGCGGGCGCAGACCCGTGGCGATGATCAGCTGGTCATAGTCCAGCGTGGCGCCGTCGGCGAGGCGAACGCGGCGCGCACCGGTGTCGACCCCGACGGCTTCGGTGCTCAGGCGCAGATCGATCTGCTTCTCGGCGTAGAACTCGCTCGGACGCAGTGTGGTGTCATCGGTTTCGCCGCGTACGAACTGCTTGGAAAGCGGCGGCCGGTCGTAGGGCAACCGCGACTCGTCACCGATGAGCACGAGGTCGCCCGCATAGCCCGCGCGGCGCAATTCCTCCGCGGTGCGCAGGCCGGCGAGGCCGGCTCCGACGATCACGATCGGCGCGGTCATGCGGCCATCCCTTCAGTGGAATCCGGCCGCCGATTCCGCGGAACCGGCGGTGCGACGAAGCTCACCCTAACCTCTGCTTGGTTCATTCCTCTGTGAGGACCGTCACGCGGAGCGGCCGGTCAACCGTCGCACAACCGTGTCCGTTCCGATGTTGATCGGGCGGTCAATCAGGACTAGACCGAGGTCAGGACATACGCACAGCCTGAGGAGGTACACATGTTCACCGAGAGCCGCGCGCAGGATCTCCTGGCCGTCGTGCTCGGAGCCTTCGCCGCACTGTCACCCCTGTGGGTCGACCACAACAACAACGCCATGTGGGCGCTGATCGTGCTCGGCGTACTCATCGCGCTCACCGGTCTGGCGCAGATGGCCCGCCCCGACATGGCGTCGGCGGACTACGCGATGGGCCTGTGCGGCCTGCTGTTGTTCATCTCGCCGTGGGCCATGGACTTCACCGCGTACCGCAGCGCATCCTGGACCGCATGGGTAGTCGGGGTGGTGACGGCGGTGGTCGCGGTCGCGGCGCTGCCGACGGTGTCGGGGCGTCTGCACGACATGGCTCCGCATCACTGATGCAGCGACCGGGAACCCGGCGCGCCGGACGCCGCCGCAGCGCGAAAGCCGACGGCGACGCTCGGCAGTTGATCCTCGACGCCGCGGAGGACCTCTTCGCGGCACAGGGATACGACGCCACCGCGACGGCGGCCATCGCCGCCGCGGCCTGCGTCCCCAAAGGACTCGTCTTCTACTACTTCCCGACCAAGGATTCGATCCTGTCCGCCTTGATGTCCGAGCGGGTGCCCGCGCGGCCGATCGACGACATCGGCACCGTGGTCACGCCGGGAGATCCGGCGGCGAGCCTGGTCAACCTCGACGCCGCGCTGAACCTGCGCGACCACCACTCGTCGGTACTGCGGGTGATCCTGTGGCGGGAGGCCGACACCCATCCCGACGTGCGGCGGCAACTGCGCCGCCTGCGCGGCCAGATGCTGGAGGTGACCGCGAAGGTGCTCCAGGCGAGCGCCCCCGGCCCGGTCCGTCCCGGAACCCTGCGCGCGTGCGCCGCGGCCTGGGTCTCGGCGATGTTCGCGATCGCCAGCACCGACCGGCTGCACGCGCTCGACGGCGTGCCGCTGCCCACCGCCGACGAAGTGCTGAACGTAGCCCAGGTGGTCGCGGCCGGAATGACCCAGATGGGCTGACTCCCCGGAGTTGTCCACAGCCCGCGCGTTGTCCACATGCGCCGCCGCGCGGGGGTTTCCCGGATCGCCGGTCGATCACGATCGTCGGTATGGAAGCACCACAACTGATCTCGCGTCAGCAGGCGCTGGCATCCGGTCTGTCCGACAAGACATTGCACCGGCTGTGCAGAACCGGGAAATGGCAGCGCCTGCGCGCCGGGCACTATCTGAGCGCGCCGGGCTCCGGTCTCGGCGCCACCGGCAGGCATCTGCTGATGACGCTGGCCACCGCGGAGTCCACGTCCGAGTCCGCCGTCACGAGCCACTGTTCGGCGGCGGTGCTGCACGGGATGACGACCTGGGGCATTCCGCTCGACCGGGTCCATCTGACCAGGAACCGGATCAACGGCGGCCGGCTGAGCCGACGGGTGGTAGTCCATTCGGCTCGGATGGAGCCCGACGAGATCACCTTGGTCGACGACATACGGGTGACCACCCCGGCGCGGACGGTCTTGGACATCGCGCGCTCGGAAGGATTCGAACAGTCCGTCGCTCTCGGGGATTCCGCGCTACGCCAGGGCTTGACCACCACGGCGGAACTGCGGGAACACCTGCGCCGGGCCCGGCGCAGGCCCGGATGCCGCCGTGCCGCTCTCGTCCTGGACTTCCTGGACGGGCGCAGCGCGAACGTCGGCGTGTCCCTGAGCCGGATCCTGCTGCACCGGGCGGGTCTTCCGGCTCCCGAAGTGCAGGCTCGGGTCTTCTCCGATGACGAGATCTGTGTCGGCCGTGTCGATTTCCTGTTTCCCGATCTCGGTGTGATCGGCGAATTCGACGGAAGCGATCACCGCCGAGCCGCGCCGCCCGCCGCTCGGGTGGTCACGGCGGAGAACGTCCGCGCGGATCGGCTCCGCGCACTCGGCTGGGTGGTCGTGCGCTGGACCTGGGGCGATCTGTCCGCTCCCGCCCAGTTGACCGATCGTCTCCGCGCGGCGATCCGCACGGCCGCGGTACACCACCGTGCCGGCTACTGGACTCCTACCCCCGAACCGTGAACGCGCCGAACCCTTTCAGCGTCCCGCGGGCCGTCACCCGGCCCAGCCGAGAGGAACAGCCGACGACTATCCAGGCGCACAGCGGTGGCGAGTCAGGGCTGGTCGAGAAAGTTGACGACGTCGATGGCGAAGCGGGGGCGCCTGAGCGCGCTCACGTGCCCCGCGCCCGGATAGATGGCGAGGTGGGAATCGGGGATGCCGTCGGCGGTGCGGCGGAAAGTGGCGAGGCTGTAGGCGGCGTCTCGTTCGCCTCCGATGACGAGCGTCGGGGCCTGGATCTCACCGAGGCGCTCGGTGATGTCGAATTCGTCCTCCGCGCGGAGAAAGGCGTACGTGTCGGCAGGGTCGCGCGGGCGGCTCAACGGGTCCAGCAACCACATGGCGGCCGCCGCGAGACGAGCGGCGGCGGGCGAGGAGACGCTGCTCGACGCCAGGTGGTGCATCGCGCGGCGCCCGTGCAGAACCGCTTCGGCGTAACGCATCTGGCCTTCCTTGGCGACCGGATCCAAACGGCATCCGGACGACGCGACGACGAGGCGGCGCACGACCTCGGGATGGTCGGCGGTGAGTTGCAGCGCCACCGACCCGCCCGAGGAGATGCCGAGCACGTCGACCGGCTCGCCGAACTCGGCGCGCAGCGCGTCGGCGTGCTCGGCCGCGATCTCCGCCATCGTGATGCCCTGGGCCATGCCGGGCGCGCGGCCCACCGCGTAGACCCGGAAGCTCCGCGCCAGCGGCCGCAGAACTCTCACCTCGGAGTCGAGCATCCGACCGCGGGGATTCGCGTGGTCGGGACTGAACCACCGGAGAAAGACCAGCGGCCGACCGGAACCGATCGCGAAGTACGGCATGCCGTGCTCGAGCACGCCTTCGGTGATCTCGGGCCGCGCGGCCCGCCTGGTCCCGACCACAGCGCCCTCCGCTCAGATCTCCGTCCGTCTTCCCGACGCTAGCGGAGCCTGCCGCGAGCCGCGATTACCTCGGTGGTCAAATCCCACCGTGATGTTCTGCACAGCCTCGCGGAAGAGCGCACGGAGCATACTGGCCCGGTGAGTCAGGAGCCCTCTTCGCGTGGAGCCGAGACGCGGCCGTTCCCGCTGGACCCCACGCCTATTCATGTATCCGACGACGTGCTCGCCGACCTGCGGCGGCGATTGGAACTGACCCGCTGGCCGGTCGACGCGGAAAACGACGACTGGTCCTACGGCGTGTCCCGCGACTATTTGCAGGAGCTGGTCGAGTACTGGCGCACCGATTACGACTGGCGTGCGGCCGAGGCCGCACTCAACGCCTATGACCACTACTTCGTCGAGATCGACGGGGTGCCGGTGCATTTCCTGCGGAAGCCGGGCGTCGGACCCGACCCGACGCCGTTGATCCTCACCCATGGTTGGCCATGGACCTTCTGGCATTGGGCCAAGGTGATCGACCCGCTGGCCGACCCGGCGGCGTTCGGCGGCGACCCCGCCGACGCCTTCGATGTGATCGTCCCGTCGTTCCCCGGATTCGGATTCTCCGCACCGCTGCCGAAGAACCCGGACATGAACTTCTGGAAGGTCGCCGACCTCTGGCACGTCCTGATGACCGAGACCCTCGGGCACGCGAAGTACGCCGCGGCGGGCTGCGACGTCGGCGCGCTGGTCACCGGGCAACTCGGGCACAAGTACGCCGACGAGCTGTACGGCATCCATATCGGCTCCGGTCAGAAGCTGACCCTGTTCAGCGGCGACCGTGCCTGGGACATCACCGGCGGCAATCCCATCCCGGAGGGCCTGCCCGCCGCCGTGCACGACCGGATCCTCGAACTGGAACGACGTTTCGCCGTCCACCTGACCGCACATGTGCTCGAACCGAGCACTCTCGCCTACGGGCTGTCCGACTCACCCGCCGGGTTGCTGGCCTGGATCTTGCAGCGCTGGGTGAGCTGGAGCGACAACGGCGGCGACATCGAGTCGGTCTTCGGCAAGGACGACCTGCTCACCCACGCGATGATCTTCTGGGTCACCAATTCCATCGGCACGTCCATCCGCACCTATGCCAACAACAATCGCTATCCCTGGACGCCGTCGCACGACCGGCAGCCGCCCATCGAGGCTCCGACCGGCATCACCTTCGTCGGCTACGAGAACCCGCCGGGCGTCGACACCGACCGGCGCGTGCAAGCGTTCCTCGACAGCGACCGCGGCGATTGGTACAACCACGTCAACCTCACCGCCCACGACCACGGTGGTCACTTCATCCCGTGGGAGATTCCGGCCCAGTGGGTCGACGATCTGCGCCGCACCTTCCGCGGCCGCACCCCGTCCACTGCCGAGTGAGCAGCCACGCGCTGCGCGGACGGCCTTCGCCGGGATGCGAACGCGGCCGGACGGA
The DNA here is from genome assembly GCF_044548645.1 of Nocardia sp. NPDC051929. NCBI lineage: Bacteria > Bacillati > Actinomycetota > Actinomycetes > Mycobacteriales > Nocardiaceae > Nocardia > Nocardia sp. NPDC051929. The sequence continues at coordinate 113,226 of NZ_JBIUCG010000001.1, forward strand.
CCGAACCCGCGCGTTACGGCGGCGGCAGTCCGGCTGGATCGCGGGGGGCGTGCGTGTTATCGGCGCGGCACCGGAATCGACGTGGCGTAGGAGAGGTATGTGAACTCGCCCAATGGAAGCCGCCTCGTCGGATCCGGGCCGTAAGGTACCGATCATGGTGCCCAGCGAGAGGTCCCAGTCGGTGCAAGCGGTCGTCGAGTCCTATCTGCTCGACGGTGCGCGCCGGTACAACCGCACCGAGGTCGCCGAACAGTCGGGGACGACGACGGCGCTCACCCGTCGATTGTGGATGGCGCTCGGTTTTCCGTCGAGCATCGGTGACGAGGCGGTGGACTACACCGACGCCGACGTCGCGGCGGTGCGCAACTTCGAGCAGCTGACCGTTTTGTCCTCGGCCGACACCCGGCAGCAGTCGGCGACCGCGCGCACGCTCGGCCAAGGGATGGCGCGCCTGGCGGAGTGGCAGGTCGACCTGGTGCTCGCGGAGATCGAGGAGCGCATCGCCCGAGCCGATCCCGGCGCCGACCCCGAAGAGACGGTGCGCACCGCCACCGAGGGCGCCATAGCCACATTGGAGCAGCTGAACACCTATGCCTGGCGGCGGCACCTGGCCGCGTCGCTGTCGCGGTCGCTCGACCCGGGGACGAGCGCGGGCGAGTCGGTGCGCGAACTGGCCGTCGGTTTTGCCGACATGGTCGGCTACACCAGGCTGACCAGGCATCTGCATCCCGACGAGCTGTCCATGCTGCTCGAGGCGTTCGAGTCCACCACCACCGCCGCCATCACCGAGAACGGCGGATGGGTGATCAAGAACGTGGGCGACGAAGTCATGTTCGCCACGGAAAGCGCCGCCGAAGCCGCGCGCATAGCGCTGGCCATCCAAGAGTCCACCATGATGGTCGGGGGCACGCCGGAGTTGCGCGTCGCCCTCGCTTACGGCCCGGTATTGCAACGGTTCGGGGATCTGTACGGTTCGGTGGTGAACATCGCCTCCCGGCTCACCGGCGTCGCGCGGCCGGGCACGGTCCTGATCGATGACCACGCCGCCACGGAGTTGAACGGCGACCCGGCATTCGCGATCAAGCAGTTGCGCAGCGTCCGAGTGCGCGGCTTCAATCGCCTGCGTCCGCACCTGCTGCGCCACAACGGCAGGAACGGCGGATAGCCCCGATCTCCGCCCGACGCCGACGGCCGCCCTAGGCTCGTCCGGTGGACAAGGACTGGTCACAGCTGCGCGCGCGTTGCCTCGTCGAGGAGGACGCGGCGATTCTCGCCCTGCACAAACCCGCCGGGATCTCCGTCATGGGCGAGCGCCACGACACCGATCTCGTCGAGCTGGCGGCGGCCGAGGGAGAAACGCTGTATCCGGTGCACCGGATCGACAAGGTGACCTCCGGCTTGATCCTCTTCGCGAAGGAGCTGTCCGCCCACGGCGAGCTGACCAGGCAGTTCAACAAGCAGACCGCGGACAAGGCGTACCTGGCCGTCGTCGCGGCCACCGGCCTGCCCGATACCGGCGTATTCGACCTGCCGCTCAGCGTGGGGCGCAAGAACCGGGTGCGGATCGCGGCGCCGCGCGAAAGCATCCGTCAGGAGGCGGGCCGCTGGTTCGTGGACGACGCCGACTTGCTGCCCGCCAAGAACTACCCCTCGCTCACCCGGTTCGCGACGGTGCTGCGGGGTCCCGCGCATACCGTTCTCGCGCTGCGCCCGGTGACCGGCCGTCGCCACCAGATTCGCGTCCATTTGGCCTGGACCGGCCATCCGATAGTCGGCGATCCCCTGTTCGACCGCTCCGGCGCCCCCTCGCGGACCTACCTGCATTCCTGGCGTCTCGGCCTCACCGCTTCCTGGCGCACCCCGCCGGAACTGGTCTTGGCCGCCGAGCCCGACGCGGGCTTCTGGGCCCCGCTACACGAATCCGCCGACCCGGCGGCCTTGGAACGCGCAACCGACCTGTTGCGGACTCTCGACTAGCCGGGCCGCCCGATGCGGTCTTCGCACAGCCCGTTGCCTGGGCGTCGACCGCTGCGAAGAACGTCGACACTGTGCCCCGGCACGATAACCGCGCCGAATCTCGGCCAGGGCCGTACGGGAATCGGCCCACAGTCAGCACCTATGGGGCGCGCTCGCCTAGAGCGGCAAACAGCGCGCGAGTGCCATCGAGGTCGCTGCTCACCACTGGCGCCATCGCGAAGCACGCAAACCGTCGCCGCTCCGTCGCGCTCGCTCGGCGGCAGATACCGGCTCGCTGTTCGTCCACAGTCATCCCCAGGCGGTCTGCCCCGTGTGCACAGAGCCGATGCACCGAGTAGAAACGGTCTATCGGGCCGCTCGAGCAGATCAGTTCGGCCAGCTCGGCGCACGGCCGAGGAGCAAAAGGATGCGGTCGAGGGTCGGCGTGTGTTCCGGAACGGACAGTGCCGGTGCGAAAGCCGCGCCCGGGACGGAGCGCTCCGGACCATCGGGGACGGCGAGGGCGATGGCCAGCGCCGCCTCGGCCACGTCGGGATCGGGTGTGATGGTCTCGCCGATCGAGCGCGCGACATCCCAGGCGTGCACGACGCTGTCAACGAGGTGGAAGCCGATCACGCGAACGGCGGGAATCCCCTGGTCGGGCAAGATCTCCGGCAGCAGCAGCGAGCGCTCGAGCACGTCCTCGGCGGCGAACGCGGCGAGGACGTCGTCGGCGGAGGCGCGATAGTCGGCGACCGGATCGGCCGACGCGCGCACGGTCCAGACATCGAGATCCTCGCTGCCCCGCGCGGCGGCGGCGAAGCCGTGGTTCTGCGTGATCATGTGTTCCAGCAGGTCACGAAGACGCCAACCCGCGCAGGGTGTCTCGGCGTCCAGCGCATCGGGACGGACGCGGTCGACGACGTCCACGCTCAGTCGGACAGAACGGGCATGCCGGTCGCGCAATCCTTCGGCAGATTCAGTAAGCATGAGCTTATCATATGCGCAAGCTTACGATTTGCCAAGCAGTATCGTCGATCCATGTCCAACGCCCGCCCCGATCTCGCCGCGATGATCGTGCCGCTCGGGCGGGCGCTCATGGCCCTCGAACTGCCCATCCTGGAGCGGCACGAACTGTCCATGTGGGGCTACTCCGTATTGCTCGGCCTCGACGCCGAACCTGTCTACACCCAGGCGGCGCTGGCCAAGGCGATCGGCGCGGACAAGACCCGCATCATCGGCGTCCTCGACGAACTCCAGCGCCGCGACCTGATCACACGCGAACCGGACCCCACGGACCGCCGGGTGAACCTGCTGTCGCTCACCGACGCGGGCCGCACCCTTCGCGACCGCGCCCAGCGCGACATCCAGGCCGGGGAGGACCGACTGCTCGAGCGGCTGCCCGCGCCGGATCGCAGCGCGTTCCTGCGCGCTTTGCGGACCCTCTCCGACACGGTGTCCGACCGCCCCGCCACTTGACCCCCCACGAGTCCGCGCAATGTGATCCAGCACACAATGCGACGGGCACCGCTCGTACGGTGGCGAGCGTCATGACGACGCGTAATGCGCAGGTCAACTAGCCTTATGAGGTGCCGCGGACGCGACGCGCGCGCAATCTGACGCAATGCAGCGAACCCCTAGCGAAAGCGAATGCCGATGATCCTGGTTGCTCAGGTCAGCGACACCCATTTCGATCTCGGCACCCGTAACGCCCAGCGTGTGCGGCGGGTGATGGACTTCGTCGCGGGGCTGCGCCGCAAGCCGGACGCCATCCTGGTGACCGGCGACGTGACCGATTCCGGCAAACCGGAGCAGTTCGCGGAGGCCAAGGCCGCTTTCGACGGCGAGATCCCGGTGTACGCGATCCCGGGCAATCACGACGACCGCGCGGGCTTCCGCACCAGCCTGCTCGGCGAGCCCGCCTCCGATGCCCCGATCAACCACGCGCATCGCATCGGCGATCTCACCGTCGCGCTGCTGGATTCGAGCGTTCCGGGGCAGCCGGGCGGGCAGCTCGCGGACGAGACCTATGACTGGCTCGGCGGCGTCCTCGACGCGGCGCCCGCGGGCAAGCCGATCCTGCTCGCCTTGCACCACCCGCCCGCGCACCTGTTCAGCCCGATCGTCGACGTGATCTCCCTGGCCGATCCGCAACGGTTCGCCGACCTCGTGGCCGGTGACGACCGGATCGTCGGCGTACTCACCGGGCACGCGCACTCCGCCGCGACGACCACCTTTGGGGGACGCCCGCTGCTGGTGGCCCCCAGCACCGCATCGGTGCTCAGCGGCGAGTGGGAACTCGACCTGCCCGACCACGTCATGGACTACGCGCCTGACCCGGCGGTGGCGCTGCACGTCATCGGTGACGACCACCGCCTCACCAGCCATTTCCGGGCGGTTCCGATGGGCGGCCGGATCGGCGTGCAGCCGGTCTGACAGCGGTTTACCCGGCACGTGCCGGGGCAATCGGGAGGCACACGACGCCTACCGGGAGGATCCGCCATGGTCGATCTACCAGCCGCAGTGGTGAAGAACGCGTTCGCGGCCGGAGCCCGGATCCGGCACGCGCGGGTATTCCACCCCTCGGGCTTGCACCTGGCCGGCCGTCTGCACGCGGAGCCCGAATTCGAGCCGCTGTTCGGCAGCGGCGATCGCGCGGTCATCGCACGGGTGTCCAAGGGCATCGGGTTGCCGAACGGCCTGCCCGATGTGCTCGGCCTGGCGTTCCGCGTGCTCGATCGCGACGAGCAGCCTTGGGATTTCGCGCTGGCCACCACCGGCCGGGGACCGCTGGGCCGGTTGGTGATCACCCCCGCGCGCGGTTGGGCCAGCGCCCGGTACGGCTGCCTGATGCCCTATCGGATCAGCAACTCCTCGCCCACCTGGTTCTTCGCCGAGCCGGACAGCGTGCAGCCCGCGTCCGCGTCGCTGGAGGCGATGCAAGCCCACCTCGACGAGGATCTGGTCAGCTTCACCCTCACCGCGGGCCGCCTCGGCGGGCCGACTTGGCGAGTCGCGGAACTCACTCTGCGTCCCGCCGACTCCGCCGAGTACCGCACGGATTACTTCGATCCGATGCTCAATCACCCGGCCGAGGTGGAGTTGTTTCCCAAGGCTGTCGGCAAGATTCGCGAGTTGGCATACATCGGCAGCAGGAGCGGCCGCGGCGAAGAGGGCTAACGCCGGACGGCACGTTCGCGGCGATAGGCCGCCGGGGTGTTACCGGTCCAGCGTTTGAAGGCGAAGATGAAGGTCGACGCTTCGGCGTAGCCGAGACGGATGGCGACGTCGCTCACCGATAGCGGTGTGGCGGTGAGCATTTCCTCCGCCAGCGCACGACGCACTTCGTCCAGCAGCGCGCGATAGCTGGTACCCGCGGCGTCCAGGTGCCGCCGCAGCGTGCGGGTGCTCATGTTGAGATCGTTCGCCACGGCGTCGATGCCGGGCGGAGCGGCGAATCCGTCCGCGCCGCCGCGCGGCACAAGACGTTCGCGCACCTCGGCCGCGATGCCGGTGCGCGCCCTGCGGCGGTGCACCAGTTCCCGGCACTGCGCCAGGCACATCGCCCAGGTCTGCTCGTTGGCCTGCGGCAACGGTTGTTCCAGCAGCATCGGTTCGATCGCGAACAGGTTGTGCGGCATGCCGAAACGCGGCGGCACGAGAGTCACCTCGGCGATCCGCTCCGCGTAGCCGGGATCGGGAAAACGGAATTCCGCCCTGGTCAGCGGCAGGCGTGTGCCGAGCAGATCGCTCATCACCTGGTGCATCGCGGTGACGTCGCGTTCGACGAGGAACTGCCGCACGTCCGTCGGCACCGCCTCGTCGCGCACCACCGCGACGAACTCGCTGGCGCCCCACTCGGCCACCGGGATGCAGAAGGTGAAGCTGAGGTCCAGATAACGCAGCGCGAAGCTGATCGCCTCCCCGAGTGTCGGGCTGCTGACGCAGGCGAAGCCGAAGATGCCGAAGGTGGTGATCCGGTAGCGGCGACCGACCTCCACACCCAGCGCGGGCCGGTCGGCGAGTTCGCGGACGAGATTGCGGATGACCGTCAGTTCGGTGTGCGCGTCGATCTGGACGTCCGGATCGCGCAATTGCTGCTCACCGAGCGCGGTGCCGTGCAGCATGCGCGCCGAGGACACGCCGTGTTCGGCCGCGTATCCGACCATCAGCGCCACGCTGGCCACGCCGCGCGGAAAGTTCCAATCGCGGATATCCGGATCCTGTATCCGCTCCACGCGGACATTATGGCCGAAATTCTCTATACGACGGCACCGCGGCTCCTACAGTGGAGTCATCTACGGTCGTAGTGAGGAGTCTCACATGACAGCGCGCAATCGGCCATCCATACTCATCATCGGCGCGGGCTTCGGCGGCATCGGCATGGCGATCGAGCTACGCCGCAACGGCTTCGACGACATCACCATCCTGGAGCGGGCCGCCGACATCGGCGGGGTATGGCGGGAGAACACCTACCCCGGCGCGGCCTGTGACGTCCCCTCACCGCTGTACTCGTTTTCGTTCGAACCCAAGCCGGACTGGCCGCAGCGGTACTCGGGACGGACCGCCATCCACGCCTACCTGCGCGCGGTCGCCGAACGTCACAACGTGCTCTCGGCGATCCGCTTCGGCACCAGCGTCAGCGACGCCGAATTCGACGACGCCACCGGCCGGTGGACCGTGCGCACCACCGACGGCAAGAGCTGGATCGTCGACGTGCTGATCTCGGCGGTGGGCCAGCTGTCGCGTCCGTCCCTGCCCGCCATACCCGGCATCGACACCTTCGCGGGCCCGTCGTTCCATTCGGCCGAGTGGGACCACGAGGTCGACCTCCACGGCAAACGCGTCGCCTGCGTCGGCACCGGGGCGAGCGCCGTTCAGTACATCCCGGAGATCCAGCCCGAAGTCGACCGGTTGACACTGTTCCAGCGCACACCGGCCTGGGTGGTCCCGAAGTTCGACACCGACTACTCGCCGGTCCAGCACAACCTGTTCGCGCGGGTGCCGGGCGCGCTGCTGGTGGAGCGGTTCGGGTGGTGGTCGATCGCGGAGTTCATCTCGCTCGGGCTGGTCGAGGTTCCCGCCATCGCCCGGTTCGTGGCCCGCATCGCCTCCCGGCACCTGGCCGAACAGGTCGAGGACCCGCAGCTGCGAGCCAAACTCACCCCGGACTACCCCATCGGGTGCAAGCGCGCGCTGTTCTCCAACGACTACTACCCCGCGCTCACCCAGCCCAACGTGCGGGTGGAGACCACCGCCATCACCGAGATCACCCCGCAAGGCGTACGCACCGCCGACGGGACGACGCACGAAGCCGACGTGATCATCTACGGCACCGGCTTCAAGGGCACGGAGTTCCTCTGGCCGATGGAGATCTGGGGTCGTGGCGGGCGCAGGCTGGCCGACGCATGGGCCGACGGCGCGCACGCGTATTACGGCATGACGGTGCCGGACTTTCCGAATCTTTTCCTCGTCTACGGGCCGAACACCAATCTCGGCGTCGGCTCGATCATCTACATGATCGAATCGCAGGCCCGCTACATCCGCCAGGCCGTGCAATGGCTCGCCGACCACCCCGGCCATTGCGCCGAAGTCCGCGCCGACCTGGAAGAGGATTACAACACCGCGCTCCAGCAGCGTCTGGCCCGCACTCCGTGGAACTTCTGCTCGAGCTGGTACCGCAACTCCGCGGGCCGCATCACCAACAACTGGCCGGGATCGCAGACGAGCTATCGTCGCCGCACCCGCCGCTTCGACCCCAGCGCCTACACCCTCACCCCCGTCGCGTGACGGAGCGCGCCTCGGCGAGCGGGCCCGCCCGGATTCGCCTCGACCCGCCGCCGCCCGCCGGGCTGGCAGACTTGTGCTGTGAATGAACTGGCCCGTCCGGGCGGATCGGATGTGCGCGGCCCGCTGCGTCCGATCGAGTTGGCCACCGGCGCCGTGCTGGGCGGAGCCGCCGTCGGGCTGGTGACCATCGGATCGGTCATCCCGTTCGCCGCCGCGCTCCAGCTGGTCGGCGCGGTCCCGATCGGGCTGATCGCGCATCGTTTCCGGCTGCGCGCCCTGGTCACCGCGACGATCGCGGCGACGCTGGTCACTTTCGTCGCCGCGGGCATGGCGTCCGCGACGGCGCTGGTCGCCTCGGCCACCGTGGGCGGGATCATCGGCGCCGTGAAGCGGCGTGGCGGCGGTGTCGTCGCCGCGTTCGGGCTCTCCTTGCTCGCCGGGCTGGCCTGGGCCGCGTTCGCCGTCGGATCGCTTGCCCTGCTGTCGACCACCCGCGAACTGCTGTTCGACAACATCCGCAACGCGTCGCGCGGCTTCCAGGATCTCGCGGCGCGCCAAGAGCAGCTTGCCCCGCTCGGGCAGCTCGCCGCGGACCTGACCGACTCGGTGCTGCGCTGGTGGTGGGCGTGGGTCGGCGGCAGCGTCGCGCTCGGCATGGCGGCCACCGGCGTCTTCTCCTGGTACGTACTCGGCTCGGTGCTGGACCGGCTGGCCTGGCTGCCCGGCCGGGACCGGCTCGACGCGCCGCAAGACGACCGGCCCGTCGATCCGCTTCCGGTCACGCTGCGCGACGCGGGTTTCCGCTATCCCGGAGCGGCGCGCGATGCGCTGAGCGGTATCGATCTGACCGTGCGGGTCGGTGAATTCGTCGCCGTGGTCGGACACAACGGTTCGGGCAAGTCCACGCTGACCCGCTTGCTGGCCGGGCTGCCGCCCACCTCGGGGTCGGCGCAGCGGCCCGGGTCGGCCGGGCTCGGCAGACTCGGCGGGACGGCGCTGGTGTTGCAGCGACCGGAGAGCCAGACCTTGGGCGTGCTCGTCGCCGATGACGTCGTGTGGGGATTGCCCACCGATCTCGCCGCCGCGGTGGATGTCGACGCACTGCTCGGCGAGGTCGGGCTCGCCGGAATGGGGGCGAAGGAGACCGCCACGCTCTCGGGCGGACAGCAACAGCGGTTGGCGGTCGCCGCCGCGCTGGCCCGGCGGCCCGCGCTGCTGATCGCCGACGAGGCGACCTCGATGATCGATCCGGACGGGCGGCGGGAACTGGTGGAGCTGCTTGCCTCGCTGCCGAAACGACACTCGATGGCCGTGGTGCTGGTGACCCACCACGAGGCCGACGCCGCGGTCGCCGACCGGGTGGTGCACCTGGCCGGGGGACGCACCGTGGCGCATCTGCCCGCGTGGCCGCGTCCGGCGCAGGACACGCGACGCAGGCCGATGGGCGCGCCGGTCCTCGAACTGCGCGACGTCCGGCACACCTACAACCGCGCGACGCCGTGGGAGGCGCCCGCCCTGCACGGCGTCGACCTGTCCGTGTGCCAGGGCGAGGCCCTGCTGATCGTCGGCGGGAACGGCTCGGGCAAATCGACCCTGGCCTGGATCATGGCGGGCCTGATCGAACCGAGTTCGGGTCGGTGCGAGCTGCGCGGAAAGCCGATCGGCAAGCAGATCGGCCGGGTCGGACTGGCGTTCCAGCACTCCCGGCTGCAACTGCAGAAGCAGACCGTCGGCGCGGAGATCGCGGACTGGGGCGGTCGCGCGACCGGCTCTGGCGCGGTCGGCCGCGCGCTGGACGCGGTCGGGCTGGACCGTTCGCTGGCCGCGCGCTCGGTCGAGGAACTCAGCGGCGGCCAGGCCAAGCGAGTGGTGCTCGCGGCGATCGTGGCCAGCCATCCCCAAGTGGTCGTGCTCGACGAGCCGCTGGCCGGTCTCGACCCGGAGGGCCGGGCCGACATCGTGGAACTGCTCGCGCGGTTACGGGATTCCGGCTTGACGCTGATCGTCATATCGCACGACGTGGCCGACATGGCGGCGGTGTGCGACCGGACGGTGCGATTGCAGTCGGGACGCATTCTGGGAGCGGAATCGGCGCGGCAGACAGCGCCGGTGCCGAGTGACTCCGCCACGCGAGCCGATTCCGGACGGAACCCGGTGCGCGCGCCCGGAGAGACCGCGTGGCGGCTCGAGCACGGAGGTCGATGATGAGCACCGTTCTGCTGCGTCAGGTCCCGGTCGACAGTCCGGTCCACCGGTTGTGGGCGGGCACCAAGATGATCGGGGTGTTCCTGATCAGCCTGCTGCTGATGTTCCTGCCGTCCTGGCCGGTGCTCGGTGTGATGGCGGCGTTCCTCGTCTTCGTGGGCGCGGTCGCCCGGCTGCCGCTGGGCACTCTGCCACGGCTGCCGTGGTGGTTCTGGGCGCTGCTCGGCGCGGGAGCCCTGATCAACGTGCCGGTCGGCGGCACGGCGGTACTGCGCTATGCCCAGGTTCTGGCCTTCGGCCTGATCCTGGTGGCGGCCTCCTTCCTCATCGCGTGGACCACGCCGATGGGCGACATCGCGCCCGCCCTGGCCAAGCTGGGCGCGCCGTTGCGCCGGCTCCGGATTCCGGTGGACGAATGGGCTGTCGTCGTCGCGCTCACCTTCCGCGGTCTGCCGCTGCTCATGGAGGAGATCCGGGTGCTACGTGCCGCTCGCAGGCTGCGCCCGAAGGACGGCATGATCGCCCGCGCGGCCGACAACCCGCTCATCGACATCCTCACCGCCGCCATGGCGGTATCCACCCGCCGCGCCGGTGAATTGGGTGAGGCGATCACCGCACGCGGCGGCACCGGGCAGCTCACCGCCCGTCCCAGTGCACCCGGCCTGCGCGACGCTGTCGCGCTCGTGCTGGTAGTCGGCGTCTGTCTCGGTTCCATCGCGCTGCACGTGGTGCTGTGAGCGCGGTGAAAGGTGGGCGTAAATGCGGGGTCAAACGGGATCCTGGTCGGTTGCGGCCCCTGATGGCCGTCGGTGGAATTCCGGCAGGTCAATTCGCTGACCATTTGCAGACCGACTGGTACCTCTCGAAAAGACCCCGCAGGGGACCCCGGATGCGCCTCGCGCACAACGCATACGTCTCGAACGCATAGCAGCCGGCTCCGATACGGCGCACAGAGCACCGATCAGTACCACCGGCTGGGTTACCCGGTTCGCAGTCGCACCCCCGCGACCAGGACGTGCTGCCACGCCCCAGTGCGACACCAGCGAAAGCCCTTGTGGTACTGCGGCTTACACCTATCGGCGACGCGATGTGAAAGGCTCGGAATCGATGCCCCGATTCGGCGCATTACACCTTCATCCACCCGCGCGGAACCGACCGGTGCGATCAGAGCACCCCGGACCCGCACGAATGAATAGCTGATAGCTATAACTCATCAGGTGGCAAAAGTCGAAAGAATACCCTCTGAAATCGTGTCCCAAACCCCAAGGGCCACAGTACAGTTATCACTCGGAAGTAACTGTCTTTTGGATCACATCACGGATGGACACGTCGGCGGGGGAAGGAATTTCGGCGTGTGTCGCGTTCTCTAATGCTTGTAACCTGATGAAGATTGGATACCGAGAATGATTCTCCGGAGAGTCACCGCCGCCGCCGCTCCACTCGTCGCCGCACTCACGGTCGGGGCAGGCGTCGCGCACGCGGAACCGGCTGCGGCACCGGTCCCGGATATCGGGTACCAAGCCCAGCTGGTCGGCGACAAGATCGTCACGACACTCACCGCAGGCACGTTCGACGTGCGCGGCGACGCCGTGGACATCAAAGACGCCGCAGGCAATGTCGCGGTCACGCTGCCGCTCGCCTTCCGCCAGGACGGGCTCGAATACCCCATGCCCCACCTCGTGCGGGACGCGGGCCGCGTACTGGAACTGACCGTCGTCAAGGACGCGGCGCAGGCTCACCCGGCGGCAACGCCGGTCGCGTCGCCGTTCGAGAACCAGCGCGCGATGGATGCCTTCCTGTCACAATTCGGCATCGCCACCGCGGTCGGCGGGTTCATCGGCACGGTCATCGGCGCGCTCGTCGGATTGACCGGCCTCATCGGCGGTCCCATCGGAATCGGCACCGTGGTCGCCGGTGCGGGCATCGGCGGCATCATCGGCACGATCGTCGTCGGCGGTCCGGCCTTGATCATCGCGGGCATCGATCTGATCAGCACGCTGGCCGCCCAGCCCGGCACCACCAAGTGGATGGACACCACCGGGCGTTCACAGAACTGACCGACGCCAGCGAGCACGACGCGCACCGAATCGGCCGGGATCCGGTGCGCTCTCGTCTGTGCGCACCAGTCGGTGCCGCCCGGACGCGATGCCGCGACTCGCGATCACACATCCGGCTCCATCGCCGGGAGTACCGCGGTCGACCTTCGAGGCGGTCGTCCACCTACCGCTCATGGCATCCAGGAGCCGCCGGCAGACCGGCAAACCGGTCGGCGAGGAAGTTCATCGCGCCCGGCGCCTCACCGATCGCCGTCGGGTTGTGGGTGGGCAGCATCGAGTGCACCGAGGTGACGGTCGCGCCCAGGGCGCAGTACCGGCCGACCAAGTCGGTGAAACCCGCTACGGGGATCACGTCGTCGGTGCGGCTGTGGTACAGGTACATCGGCGCCTCCGGCGCGCTGCCACCGAGTTCCTCGACTTCGGTGGCGGCGCGAAATGCCGGGTGCGAGAACACATCGGGCACAGCGGCGAAGTCGGCGACCTGCGCGCCCGCGTATATCGGCACCAGATCGGACCCGCAGGCCGCGCCGTTCTCCACCAGCGCCGCGAGCCCCTGCTCGTTGAGCAAGTCCAGCACGCCCCCGGCAGGATCGTTGCGGGCGAGCGCGAACAGGATGAGCAAAGCGAGCCCGGTCTGGATGGTGCCGTCCGCGTCGGCGGCTATGGCGGGCCAATCCGCGGGGATCCCGCCGGAAGTGATGCCCGCGAATCGGACGTCCGGCGCGTACCACGGCTGCAGCTGCGCGGCCCACAGCGTGGCGAACGCTCCGCCGGAGTAGCCCCAGGTGCCGATGGGCGTCGCGGGCCCGAGCCCGGCTTGCGGGAGATCACGGGCCGCCCGGATGCCGTCCAGCACGCCGCGTCCGGAGTTAACGCCATCCAGGAAGCGGGACCGCGGCCCCTCGTAGTCGCTGACCACCACCGCCCACCCGCGGCGTAGCGCCTCCGCCATGAACGGCGTGTCGATCAGCGTGTTCACCGCGCCGGAATCCCAGCCGCCGCGCAGCGCGAACGACGGCGCGCAGCGCGTGCCGAGACTGTCCTCGGCCACCTGATACGACAGCAGCGGCCGGGAGCCGGGCCCGAACCACGGCAGCATCGGGACCAGCACGGTCGCCACGTCGGCGACGGGATCTTCGCTCGAGTCGGTGCTGCGGTATTTCACCTGCCATGCCGAAATCGGCAGGGGCAACCCGAACAACGCGATCGGCCGGGAATCCAGCACGGCGCCGTCGTGGTAGCGCGCGAGATCCGCGGGGGCGGCGTAGAACGGGTCGCGATCCGGCGGTGGTAGCTCGGCGTGTGCCGCAGGTGCGGCGGCCAGACAGGCGGCCAGCACGAGCAAAGCGGCCAGCAGAACCCGCGGGATCGTCGTGCACACAGATCGGTCGCGCGCCTGCGCGATGACAGGCACTGCATCGGCGTCCTTCATCAGAGCCTCCCCAGTTCCGGCGAGGCGGCAGATGTCCCGGCGCGGTCAGCGGCGGCTCACCTGACCTCCAGGCTTTCCACGGTACTGCCGGGCCGACCGACCCGGCAACGGTCTATCGCAGGTCACACCCACCGCCGCCGCTGTCCGTGCGGCTGGTTACAGTGTTGGCCAAAACACCCCCAGCGCAAGCGAATAGCTGTCCGGCGCGACCCCGCCCGCAGCGCGAGCGCAACGAAGAGGAGTAGCCGAGCATGCGGCATGGCAACGGACTGGACATCCCCGAAGGACTCGCCGATGTGTGCGCCCCGGACCGGATGGCCGTGATCGTCTACGACATGCAGGTCGGTGTGCTCAGCCAGTTGCCGGACGGCCCGGAGATCATCGAGCGGGTGGTGGGGGTGGTCGACGCGGCGCGTTCCGGCGGCTACCCGGTGGTGTTCCTACGCCATTTCTTCCTGCCCGAGCGGCTCAGCGGAACCTTCGCGCTGCGGATGGCCATGAGCTGGCAGCAGGTGGATTCGGTGGACAAGGTGCGCTTCATCCTGCAGCGCGACACCCCCGCCTTCGAGCTCGTGCCCGAACTGCGGCCGCGCGCCGACGAGGTGGTGTTCGACAAGACGTCGATGTCGGCCTTCGAAGGCACTCCGCTGGCCTCGATGCTGCGCGACCTGCGCATCGGCGCCTACGCGATCGCGGGCGTCGCGCTGGAGATCGGCATCGCGCCCACGGTCACGCATTCCACCGATCTCGGATTCGTGCCCGTGGTGATCAGCGACGCGGTCGGCGGCCGGGACAAGGAAGCCATGGCGCGGGCTTACGACGATTTCGAGTTCCAGGGCCACGCGCTCGTCACCGATATCGCGACCATCACCCCGCTGCTCACGGGCGCGGGCTGAGCCGCGAACGGGACCCGGCCGGTGCCGGGTCCCGTTCGAAGATCACTGCTCCCGCAGGGCTTTCTTGGCCGCGTCCTGGGCGGCGTCCACCTGGCCGGAGTACTTGTTGCCCGTCTTCTCGTCGACGAGGTCGCCCGCCTTGTCGATGACCGCGTCCAGCTTGTCCGCGTTCTTCTGGGCCAGGTCCATCGCCTTACCCGCCAGGTTCTTGAAGTCCACCGTGCACTCCTCGTTTCGAGCTGGGAACAACCGCGCCCCAACCCTACCCAGCGCCGGGCGCGGGCCCGAGCCATGCGGGATGCCACAAACGACCCATCTCGGTCCAGTTCATGAACCGCACGGTGCCACCGAGTTTCGGCGTCACCCACACCGCTTCCTTGCGTTCTTCGGCGGTGAGTTCGTTGTCGAACGGCGAGGTCTTGCGTTCCAGCTTGCGCAGCCGCGCGGCCAGCTCCCGCATGTCCGGCTCGCTGAACCCGGTCCCGACCCTGCCGACGTAGTACAGCAGACCGTCGTGGGGAATGCCGATCAGCAGCGACTTGAACTCCCGCGCCGCGCTGCGCCGCCACCCGCCGATCAGCACCCGCTGGGTACGCCAATTGCGCTGCTTCACCCAGGCGTGCCCGCGTTTGCCAGGTAGGTACACCGAGTCCTTGCGTTTCGCGACCACGCCCTCCAGCCCGTGCTCCTGGCTGTAGCGCAGGGCATCGGCGCCCGAGCCGTCCAGTCGCGGCGGCACCACCAGCGACGGCGCGTTCGCCGCGAGCGCCTCCAAGACCCTGCGGCGATCGGCATATCGTTTGCGCAACAGCGACGTACCGTCCAGGTACAACACGTCGAACGCGACGAACACCGCACGCGCCGCGTCGGCTTGCAGCAGACCGAGATTCGCGACGCCGTGATCGTCGAAGACGACGGCCTCGCCGTCCAGCACCACCTGGTGTGCGGACAGTTCCCGCCGCAACGCCGCGATACCGGGGTAGCGGTCGGTCACCACGTTCCCCGCCCGGCTGCGCAAAGTCAGCGCGTCGTTGTCGATCTCGGCGATCAGCCGGAAGCCGTCCCACTTCGTCTCGAAGCACCACTCGTCGGCGCCGAGCTCGGCGACCTCGCCGTGCGTCGCGAGCATCGGCGCGAGACCGCGCGGAAGCGTCGCGGGCCCGTTCGACGGACGGATGATCCGGCCCGGCGGCTCGTCCGGCTCCTCCCGCGGTTCGGCGCCGTTCCGCGCGCGCATCAGATGCATCAGCCACTGGTTGCCGTTGGTCTGGATCAGCGCGTACCGGCCGTTGAGCCGCTTGCCGTGGAATCGCACGATGACCTCGTCGTCGCGCCACTTCTCGGTCTCGTAGGTGCCGGAGTCCCAGATCGTCATCTCCCCGGCGCCGTACTCGCCTTTCGGGATGGCGCCGTGGAAGTCGAGATACTCCATCGGATGGTCCTCGGTGTGCACGGCCAGACGGTTCTGGTCGGTGGAGATCGGCGGCCCTTTCGGCACCGCCCAGGACACCAGGACCCCGTCGCGCTCCAGCCGCACGTCCCAGTGCAGGCGTCGCGCGTGATGTTCCTGCACGACGTAGCGGTTGTTCGTCCCCGGCGCGGGCGACTCGGCGGGTACCGGTTCGGGCGTGCGGGACGGATCGCGCATCGACCGATACTTGGTCAACGCGTCGGGCGAGGACGAGGCGTCCGGCGCGATCCGCGGATCCAGCTCGGCGAGCAGATCGCCGTCGGACCGGTACCTGGCCAGTACCTCGTCGAACCGCAAGTGCCGCAGCTTCTTCCGGTTCTCGATCTCCTTCCACGTGCGCGGCGCCGCGACGTTCGGCTCGGTCCGTCCCCGCATCGAATAGGGCGCGATGGTGGTCTTGGCGGGGTTGTTCTGGCTCCAGTCCAGGAAGACCTTGCCGCCGCGCGCCGCCTTCGCCATCGTCGCCGTGACCAGGTCCGGTTGCAGCCGTTGCAGATTCGTGGCCACCTGTTTCGCCACCGTGGACGCGCCGCCCGAACTGAGCGCGCGATCCAACGGCACGTACAGGTGAATTCCCTTGCTGCCGCTGGTCACCGGGAACGCGTGCAGCCCGATGCCCTCGACCATCTCGCGCACCGCGAGCGCCACCTCGGCGCATTCGGCGAGCCCGACGCCCTTGCCCGGGTCCAGGTCGAACACCAACCTGGTCGCCGGGCCCATGCTGTCGTCGTCGAAACGCCACTGCGGCACATGGACTTCCAGCGCGGCCTGTTGCGCCAGCCAGGCCAGCCCCGCTTCGGAATCGATCAGCGGATAGACGACCTTGCGATCGGAATGGCGCAGGGTGCGCCGCTCGATCCAGGAGGGCGCGTGCGACGGGAGATTCTTCTCGAAGAAGGAGGGTTCGTCCACCCCGTTGGGCCAGCGTTTCCGGGTGACCGCCCGCCCGGCGATATGCGGCAGCATGGCGGGCGCGATCGCCGAATAATAGGCGATCACTTCGCCTTTGGTCGTTCCGGTGGCCGGGTACAGCACCTTGTCGAGGTTGCTCAGGTCAACCTCGATACCACCGAACTCGCGGCGGGCCGCCATATCCGAAGTGTAGCGGCGGAGGCCGCGGTGCGGCCTCCGCCGTGGGATCAGGCGTGCGGTCCGGACTGATCCGGCGGAACCACCTTCTTGGCGGCCTCTTTGCCCTTGGCGATCTGGTCCGAGTACTTGCCGTGCGTCTTCTGATCGATGAAGTCACCGGCCTTGTCGACCGCTTGATTGATCTTGCCTGCGTTCTTGGCCGCCGCGTCCTTCCCCTTGTCGACCAGGCCCTTGACCGTATCCGCGAAACTCATCGCCGTGATCCTTCCTGTCGCCGATTGTCCGGAGTCGTTCAGCCGATATTCTCCCACCACGTATCCGCGGGTGGGGCGCTCGACGGGTCCACACGCTGTCCCGGCATCGGCACCGCGACGTCGGTGCCCGCCGCCCGCGCCGCGGCCACCATGCGCGCGACCGGCTCGGACCAGCCGTGGAAGGCGAGATTGAAGGTGGCCCAGTGAATGGGCACCAGCAATCCGTGGCCGGGATTCCCGCCGCACAGGTCGGCGTGTGCCCGGACCGCCTCCTCGGGATTCATGTGCACGTCCGGCCAGCGCTCGTCGTAGGCGCCGATCGGCAGCAGCGTCAGATCGAACGGGCCGAGCGCCGCACCCGCCTCGGCGAACGCCTTGGTGAAGCCGGTGTCGCCGCCGAAGTAGGCCCGCCGGGTCGGACCTGCGATCGACCACGAGGCCCACAACGTCGTGTTGCGCAGCAGTCCGCGCCCGGAGAAATGCCGTGCCTCCGTGCAGGTGATCGCCAGATCCACGCCGTCGCGGTCCCGGCCGAGCTCGGCGAGCGTCACCGAACCGCCCCAGTCCAATTCGACGATGCGATCCTCCGGGACACCCCAGTGTCGCAAGTGCGCGCCGATACCGATCGGCACCAGAAACGGTGCGCTCTG
Source organism: Nocardia sp. NPDC051929 (assembly GCF_044548645.1). NCBI lineage: Bacteria > Bacillati > Actinomycetota > Actinomycetes > Mycobacteriales > Nocardiaceae > Nocardia > Nocardia sp. NPDC051929. The sequence continues at coordinate 131,029 of NZ_JBIUCG010000001.1, forward strand.
GCGGGCCACCAACTCCCGGACGGTCTCCTTGTCCAGGTGGTCGTAGTGGTCGTGGGAGATGAGTACCGCGTCGATCGGCGGCAGGTCGGCCAGCGGCTGCGGCACGGGATGCATGCGCGCCGGGCCGACCAGCGGCGACGGCGAAACGCGCTCGCTCCACACCGGATCGGTGAGGATCCGGTACCCGTCGACCTCGATCAACGTCGTGGCGTGGCCGTACCAGGTGACGGCGAGAGCGGCCGCCGTGTCCGGTTGCTGCGGCGTCCGCAATGGGATGCTGCCCCGCGGCCGGCCCACGTTGCGCTGGGTCAGCGCCGAGACCAGCAGCGAGGGAGCCGAACCGGCGACCACTTGGCTACTGGGCTCGGTGTTGTGGAACTGTCGATCGCGATAGGTGGTCGCACCCACCGCGTACGGCTGGATCGCCGAGATCGAAGCGCCCATCGCCGATGGGATGTCCCGCACCGCCCGCACCACCCAGGTGAGGCCGAGCGCGCCTGCCGCGGCGCCCGCGATCCGTCTGATGTCCATCATCGCCCCACAAACTTCGCGGGGCGCTTTTCCTGCCTGGCCAAACGACCCTCCTTGGCATCCTCGCTCGTCCACGCGGCCTCCAGTGCCGCGCGCTGCTGCGCGGTTTCCGGATCGCGCGTTCCGTCGTCATTGAGCACCAGCTTCATGTGCCGCAGGGACAGCGGGGCCAGCGCCGCGATGTGCTTGGCCCAAGCCTGTGCGTCGGCCACGGTGCCGATCCGGTTGGCGAACCCGAACGCGTAGGCGTCGTCGGCCGATATCTGCTCGGCCCCCAGCAACACCGTCCGCGCCGGACCGCCGCCGATCAAAGCGGCGAGCCTGCGCACGGTCCACCGATCGACGGTGATGCCCAGTTTCGCCGCGGGGACCGCGATGTACGCCTCCGGCGCGATCACCCGCAGGTCGGAAGCGAGCGCCAACTGCACACCGGCGCCGATCGCGGCGCCGTTGATCGCCGAAATCACCGGGACCGGGGCCGATTCGATCGCGTGCAACATTTCCAGCAATCCGGACAGGAAATCGTCCGAATACACCCCGGACAAGTCGGCGCCCGCGCTGAACACCGGGCCCCGCCCGGTCAATACGATGGCCCGGGCCTGGTCGGCGACCGCGGCGAGCACTGCCTCGCGCAGCAGTGTCACGAGTTCGTGATTGAGCGCGTTGCGGCGCTCCTCCCGCTGAAGTTCGATGGTGACCACGTCACCATCGCGGCTGACCCCGAGCATGCGACCTCCCCGACTGAACGGTCCGTCTGTTCTCTTCACTCTGCCACAGCGGACTACCCGTTCCACGCCGGGCGATACGATCACCGGCTGTGCCGACCGACTTCGACATCCTGGTGATCGGCGCTGGTCAGGCGGGGCTCTCGGCCGGATACCACCTCCAGCGCCTCGGACTGCGTCCCGAGCGGCACTTTCTGCTCGTCGATCGGTCGCCCGGCCCGGGCGGCGCTTGGCAGTTCCGCTGGCCCTCCCTCACCCTGGACACGGTCAACCGTGTGCACGATCTGCCCGGTATGTCGTTCGCCGAGACCTTGCCGCCCGGTTCGTCGTCCGTGCCCGCCGCGACCGCCGTGCCGCACTACTACGAGCTGTACGAGAAACGATTCGACCTGCGCGTGCACCGGCAGGTATCGGTCACCGTGGTCTGCGACCGGACCGAGGAAGGCGCCCCCGCCGAGCGGGGTGCGGTGCTCAACGCGGAGACCGATACGGCGGGCACGATCCGGGTACGCGGCCTGATCAACTGCACCGGCACCTGGGAGCGTCCGTTCGTTCCGCACTACCCCGGGGCGCAGACCTTCGCCGGACGCCAGCTGCACACCCACGACTACCGCACTGCCGAGGAGTTCGCGGGCGAGCACGTCGTGGTGGTGGGCGGCGGCATCTCGGCGGTCCAGCTGCTCGACGAGATCTCCCGTGTCACCACGACGACCTGGGTCACGAGGACACCGCCGCGCTTCCGCGAGAACACCTTCACCGAAGCGGCCGGCCGCGCCGCGGTAGCAATGGTCGAAGACCGGGTGCGGCGTGGGCTGCCGCCGGGATCGGTGGTCTCGGTCACCGGGCTACCGCTCGATGACCGGCTACGGGCGGCGCGGGCCCGCGGCGCGCTCACCCGCCTGCCGATGTTCGAACGCATCGAGCCCGACGGGGTGCGGTGGGCCGACGGAACCTTTCAGCGAGCGGATGTGATCCTCTGGGCCACCGGCTTCCGCAGCGCGCTGGACCACCTCGCGCCGCTGCGGCTGCGCGGTCCCGGCGGCGGCATCACCATGTCGGGACGGCTGGCCACCCGTGTGGCCGCCGATCCGCGCATCCACCTGATCGGGTACGGACCGTCGGCCAGCACGATCGGGGCCAATCGAGCGGGGCGCGCGGCGGCCCTCGAACTCACCGAATACCTCGGACTGCGCTGACCGGCCCCGGCGCTTCCCGCGGTCAGTCGATCAGGCCGTAGGTGAACCGGTCCGGGTCCGGACCGATGCGCGCACCGGCATCCAGGCCGTTGATCGCGTCCATCTGCTCCGGCGTCAGCTCGAAACCGAATACGTCGAAGTTCTCGGCGATCCGCGACGGTGTGACCGACTTGGGAATGACGATGTTGCCCAATTGCAGGTGCCAGCGGATGATCACCTGCGCCGGGGTGCGGCCGACCTCGGCGGCCACCGCCGAGATGGTCCTCTCGTCGAGCAAGGTGCCCTGCCCGAGCGGGCTCCACGCCTCGGTGGCGATCGCGTTGCCCGCGTGGTACTCGCGCAGCTCGCGTTGTGCCAGCCTCGGGTGCAGCTCGACCTGGTTCACCACCGGGATCTCACCGGTCTCGGCGATGAGCCGTTGAATGTTCGCGACCGTGAAGTTCGAGACGCCGATCGACCGCACCCGGCCATGCGACTTCAGGGCCTGGAAGGCACGGAAGGTGTCCACGAAGCGGTCGGCCTCGGCCACCGGCCAGTGGATGAGGTACAGGTCGAGGTAGTCCAAGCCGAGCCGCTGCAGGCTCGCGTCGAAAGCGCGCAGCGTGGAGTCGTAGCCCTGCTCGGCATTCCACAGCTTGGTCGTGACGTAGATCTCATCCCTGGGCAGGCCGGATTCCCTGATCGCACGGCCGGTGCCCTCTTCGTTTCCGTAGATCGCGGCCGTATCGATACTGCGATAGCCGACCTCGAGCGCAGTGGTGACGGCCGAGAAGACGTCCTCGGAGGGCACTTGGAACACGCCGAAGCCGAGCTGCGGGATCACGTTCCCGTCGTTCAGCACGATCGAGGGAACGGTGCTGGTCTCGCTTTTGAAGGTCACATTCCGACGGTAGAAGTGTGGCGGCGAACCGTCAATCACGCACTCGGGTGTGTTGGCTTGTAATTTGCTGGGAACGGGAGCTTGCGGACCGCGGACTTTCCGCGTTCACCGCGGTCAGCTCGTCGAGCCGGGCAACCCAAGCCGCCGGTACCGCGTCTGCCGAGCCGTCGGCAACTCCGATTCCGGACGGGCGCGCAAGGCCGCCAGTTCGTGCGCGATCGCGGCGACCATCCGGCGGGCGAAGTCCACCGGCTCGTCCGCCGCGTCGGGCAATTCCGGCACGATCCGGTCGACCACGCCGTCGGCCAGCAGGTCAGGGGCGCTGATCCGTTGCGCCGCAGCCAATTCCGCAGCATGATCGGTGTCACGGAAGACGATGGCGCTCGCCCCCTCCGGCGGCAGCGGGGCCAGCCACGCATGTGTGGCGGCGAGCACCCGGTCGGCGGGCAGCAGCGCCAGCGCGCCGCCGCCGGTGCCCTGGCCGAGCAGCACCGACACGGTCGGGGTATCCAACGTCACCAGATCGGCTATGCAGCGAGCGATCTCGGGCGCCAGCCCGCGTTCCTCGGCCTCCTTCGACAGCGCCGCGCCTACGGTGTCGATGACCAGAACCAAAGGCAGCCGCAACTCCTGAGCAAGCGCCATACTGCGCCGCGCCTCGCGCAGCGCCGCCGGACCCATGGTGTTCTCACCCTGCTGTCCTCGCCGATCGTGCCCGAACACCACACACGGCTGCCCACGGAAACGGCCGAGAGCGAGCACGGCGGTGCGATCGGACTCGCCCTGACCGGTGCCGCTGAGCGGAACTCGTTGCGTCACATGACGAAGGAGATCCCGAATGCCGGGACGCTCCGGGCGGCGGGAGATGAGGACCGACCGCCACACCCGATCGTCCGCGGCGCGATCACATTCGGCATCGGACTGAATCGACTCTGTCGCAACGTCGTTCGAATGCGGAGCAGATACCGGCCGGTGCGGCTCCGATGCCGCGATCTGCTCGGAACTCCGTCCAGCAGCCGAATCCGGCAATTCGATGCCGCTGAACACACTCAACGCGCGATGGGCGATACGGCGGAAGACCGGAATCGTCAGAACGCCGTCGATTACGCCGCGCCGATACAGGTTCTCCGCGGTCTGCACGCCTTCCGGGAAAGGTCTGCCGTACAGGGCCTGATAGACCCGAGGGCCGAGAAACCCGATGAGCGCCCCGGATTCGGCGAAAGTGATGTGCCCCAACGAACCCCACGACGCGAAAACGCCGCCCATCGTCGGGTTGCGAAGGTAGACGACGTAGGGGTACCCCGCCGACTTGTGCGCCGCCACCGCACCGGCGATCTTCACCATCTGCACGAAGGCGACGGTGCCCTCCTGCATCCTGGTCCCGCCGGAGGTCGGCGAAGCGACCAACGGCAGCCCGAGTTCGGTGGCGCGCTCGACCGCCGAGACGATCCGCTCCGCCGCCGCGACACCGATCGAGCCGGCCAGAAATCCGAACTCGCACGCGATCACGGCCACGCGCCGACCACGCAGCAGCCCTTCGCCGGTGAGCACCGATTCGTCGGTGCCCGCCGCGACGGCCGCCTTCCGCAAGGCATCGCGGTACCGCGGAGAAACGGCCACCGTCACCGGCGGCCGGTCCCAGCTGACGAACGAGTTCTTGTCGAGCAGTTGCTCGAGTAACTCTCGCGCCGAAGTACGCACCGGGCGAGCCTATCCGGCCCTACCCAATGCTCCGGCGAGCCGCGCGAGCACTCAGTAGCCCTGCATCACCTTGCGCAGCGCGTACTCCGTGAGCGCGACCAGGGCCTGCTTGGCCGGCTCCCGGCGACGGGCGTCGATGGACATGATCGGCACATCGGCAGGCACGGCGAGCGCCTGCCGGATGTCCTCGATCGGGTAACGCGGCGCGTCGTCGAATTCGTTGAGCGCCACCAGGAACGGTAGGCCGCGCGCTTCGAAGTAGTCGACGGCCGCGAAGCTGTCCTCCAGCCTGCGGGTGTCGACCAGTACGACGGCGCCGATGGCGCCCCGGATCAGGTCGTCCCACATGAACCAGAATCGGTACTGGCCGGGCGTGCCGAACAGGTACAACACGAGATCGTCGGCGAGACTGATCCGGCCGAAGTCCATCGCCACGGTGGTGGTCGATTTCATCGGGATGCCGGTCAGATTGTCGATCCCGGCGCTGGCATTGGTCACCAATGCCTCGGTGCGCAGCGGAACGATCTCCGAGACAGCACCGACCAACGTGGTCTTCCCGACGCCGAAGCCACCCGCGACCACGATCTTCGCCGATGTTGGCTTACTGGTACGAGTGTCGACCTGCGCCGTCGAATCAAATACGCCGGAGTCCACTGAGAACCCTTTCGATCAGCTCGCGACGCTCATCGTCGCTGGAATCGTCTTTCAAAGTCGCCGAAACGCGCACGTGCCCGGCCTCGATCAAATCGGCCACGAGCACACGGGCCACCCCGATAGGGATACCCAATCGGGCTGCTACCTCGGCAACGGACGGCGATTCTCTGCACAACTCCACGATTGACGTCTCGATGTTGGTCAGTTCGAACTGCCGCTCCAGGGCGACCGGATGCGATGCGACGAGAGCCTCCAACGCCAACTCGACCGCGGGCCTGGTGCGGCCTGCGGTCAGCGAGTACGGCCGTACGAGGCTGGGCTCGACGCTTCCCACGCGGTGATCTTCTATGTCCATCCCACCATCAGGAACCCATCGTGACGCGTGGTGTGGCCTGAACAGTCTGGCCAACCCGCTCGACCAACAGAGCCATCTCGTAGCCGACCTGACCGATGTCACACGAAGTGTTGGTCAGCACAGCGAGATAGGAACCGTCGCCGACAGCCATGAGTAGCAGGTAACCGTGCTCCATCTCGACGACGGACTGCAGCACGGTGCCGCCCTCGAACAGGTTCGAGACGCCGACTGACAGGCTGGCCAGACCGGCCGTGACGGCCGAGAGCTGTTCGGCGCGGTCGACGGGCAGTTGGGCACTCGCGGCCATGAGTAGGCCGTCAGCCGAGACCAGGACAGCATGGGCTACGCCAGGAACCTCGTTGGCAAAGTTCGAAACCAGCCAATCCAGCTGACGATTCGTACCACCTAGATCGGGGTTCATCGGTCTCCTTTATCTCCGGTTAGGTTCATTGCTCTCATTGCGCGGCCATCCCGGACGCCCTGCTGGTGACGACTCAAGCTGGACCTGATCGTTTCTGGGTCGCGGCGCGGCGCCCGATCCGCCGCACCGCTGACGCCGCCGGGGACAAGCCTTCCGCCCGGATTGCGTTGCGGCAACCCCGCCGCCGTTTTCGTCTCCGGCTGCGCCTCGCTTGCCCGGCGAGCCGCTTGCCAACCCTCGTCACCCGGCGATTCGAAGGAGGCAGCCACCTGGGACCTATCCGTGTTGGGATCCGACAGCCACGCCGACATCATCTCGGCGAAGATCGGCGTTCCGCCCATCGACGCTCCCGACTCGTCCGCGGGCTGCAACCTGGTCTGGAAGAACGACGCCGTCTTGGCCGGGTTGGACCGGAAGCTGTGCTTGCCGGGATCGCGCCCCGGCGAGGCGGCAGGCTGCTCTGGGCTCGCGGCGTGCTGGCCACCGCGATCGCGCTGCGGGAGCGCGATACCCGGCGGTACGGGCTGGCGCTGCGGCGCCTGAGCGCCCGGCTGCCGCTGTGGCAGACCGGTCAGCCCGCTCTCGCGCTGCGGAAGGCTCGACGGCGCTGGCGGACGCTGCGGCAGACCGCTCGCCGTCGCATCTCGTTGCGGCAGACCGTTGCCGACGGCAGGCAGCGCGCCGGAGCCCGGCTCCCGCTGCGTCAAGCCGTTGGCGGACTCACGCTGCGGCAGACGGTGAGCACCGGCATCCCGCTGCGGCAGACCGTTGCCGGGTTCACGCTGCGGCAGACCGGTGGGCGCCGCATCGCGCTGCGGCAGGCTGGGCGTGGGCTGCCGCGATGGCAGGCCGGTAGCACCCGATTCACGCTGCGGCAGGCCGGTAGCGCCCGGCTCACGCGACGGCAGACCCGTCGCGCCCGATTCACGCTGCGGCAGGCCGGTAGCACCTGGCTCACGCTGCGGCAGGCCGATGGACGGTTCACGCGACGGCAGGCCGGTAGCACCTGGCTCACGCGACGGCAGGCCGATGGACGGTTCACGCGACGGCAGGCCGGTGGCGCCCGGTTCACGCGACGGCAGACCCGTGACACCCGGCTCACGCGACGGCAGACCCGTGACACCCGGCTCACGCGTCGGCAGACCTCCCGCCGCCGACTCACGCTGCGGCACACCGTTCGAACCCGGCTGCCGCTGCGGTAGGCCGGTGGCGCCCGGTTCACGCGACGGCAGACGCGTCACACCCGGCTCACGCGTCGGCAGACCACCCGCCGCCGACTCACGCTGCGGCAGGCCGCCAGATGCGGACTCACGCTGCGGCAAGCCACCCAAACCGGAGTCGCGCTGCGACAAACCACCCGCGGCCGATTCCCGCTGCGGCAGACCGCCGGAGGCGGACTCACGCTGGGGTAGACCGCCCAAACCGGATTCCCGCTGCGGCATGCCCTTCGAAGCGTCTCGCGGCGGCACGCCGTTGGTGCCCGGCTGGCGCTGCGGCAGACCGGTGCTCGGCTGCGGCACGCCGTTGGCGCCCGGCTGACGCACCGGTAGCTCGCCCGAGTTCGGCTCACGCGACGGCAGGCCCGTACCGGACGACTCGGCGGGCCCACCGGGCTGGCGCGGCGGCGGACCGCCGGGGCTGAGGTTGCGCTTGGGCAGGCTGGCCGCGGCGAGCTTGCCACGCTGCGGACCACTCGGCGCGGGCTGCCCCGGCGTGGGCCGCAGACTCGTAGCCGACTGCTGGTTCTCCGAGTGCATACCGGACGACGTCATCGCCGAACCCGGCTGCCGCTGCGGCAGTCCACCCGGTCCCGTGGGGATCGGTCCGCTGGACGAAGCGGTGGGCTTGGCGCTCACGGCCGGAATCGGGCCGCTCACCCCGGGATCGACGGTGACCATGACATTGCCCCCAGGAGTCCGCTGGACGGCCCGCATCTGCATGGACGACGGCGCCGACGGACGCTGTGGAGCGGCGGCCTGCGGCGAAGGCTGCGGGGTGACGGGCTGCCCCGCGCTCGGTTTGCCCGCGACGATGAGTCCGACGGGCACGTGCACGGTCACCGTCACGCCCGGATCGCGCGCGGTGTCGAAGGTCGGCCGCAGCCGCACGGTGAGACCGTGCCGCTCGGCGAGCCTGCCGACCACGAACAGACCCATGTGCCGGGCCGTGTCCGGCCCCGGCTCGGCGGTCTGCTCCAGACGGCGGTTGATATCGGCCATCTCGGCGGGCGGCATACCGATGCCGCGGTCGGCCACCTCGATGAGCAGTCCCTGATCGTGCGCCTGCGCGAACGTGAACTTGACGTCGGTCTCCGGCGGCGAGGCGCGCAGCGCGTTATCGAGCAGCTCGGCGAACAGATGCGCGAGGTCGGAGGCGGCGGGTTCCTTCAGCGAACCGCGCGGCGTGGCGCCGAGCTTCACGCGCTCGTAGTCCTCCACCTCGGAGATCGCGGCGCGCAGCACGTCGGCGATCTCGACCGGGGCGGACTTGGCGCGGCGCTGCCTGGTGCCCGCGAGAATCAGCAGGTTGTCACCGTTACGGCGCATACGGGCGGCGAGATGGTCCAGCCGGAACAAGTTCTCCAGCAGGCGCGGGTCCTTCTCGTCGTACTCCATCGCCTCGATGAGCGTGAGCTGATGGTCGACGAGCGACTTCGACCGCCGCGCCAAGGTCTCGAACATGTCGTTGACCTGCGAACGCATCTTCGCCTGGTCACTCGCCAGGCGCAGCGCCTGGCCGTGGATGTCGTCGACCGCGCGGGCGAGCTGACCGATCTCCTCGGTGCTACGCACCGGCATCGGCTCCAGCGGCACCTCTTCCGGCGAGGCGCCGGTGCGGAGCTGGGCGACCTCGTGCGGCAGGTCGCTCTCGGCCACGCGCAGCGCGGCCAACCGCAGCCGGTGCAGCGGGACGATCATCGAGCGGGCCACGAAGACCGCGAGCAGCAGCGCGGCGAGGATGGTCGCGATGACGACCGCGGTATAGGTCCACGCGTCCCGCTGGGCGGTGGTCACCAGCGAGTCCATAGCGGAGTCGATGTCCTTGGTCGCCTTGCCGACGACGTGCTCGTACACCGCGAGGCTGTCGGTCAGCGACTTCTTCAGGTCACCGACCGGAAGCTGGCCCGCCTGCGACTGCGGGCTGGTCAGCAGCGCGATCCTGGTGTCGATGCCCGCGCGCAGGTCGGCGATCGAGGTGTCGCCGTCGGCGAAGCGGTGCGCGAGCACGTTGAGCAGCGCGCGCTCGGTGTTGGAGGCGATGAGGAAGTTCTGGACGCCGGACTGCTGGGCGCGCAGCACCTCGGGGAAGGCGGCGAGCTCACTGACCAGGGTTGCACGGGTGTTGAGCGAGTCGACCAGCCGCAGTTTGGCCGCGTCCACCGCGGTGTCGCTGACCTGGCCGACCGTCGTCTCGACGATCCGGACGCTGTCGCTGCGGACGCGGTCGATCAGCGCGAGGGTGTCCGACGGCGGTCCGGTGGAGACCGACTTGCCCTGGGCGCGCACCCCCTTGGCCTGGGTGAGCATGCTGTCGATGGCCGCGCGCGCGCCCGGTACGCCGTCGAGTTTGCCGACCGCCTTCTCGGCGTTGGCGATCGCCTTGTCCAGGTCCGCCAGGTTCTGGTCGGTCACCACGGACTGGTTGGACCCCAGCGAGATCATCTGCGAGCCCGCTGTGGTGGCGGTCTGCGCGCTGAGCGCGGTGACCGAGGGGATGGCGGCGACGTTGTCCGAGATGTCGGCGAGCCGGTTCGAGTCCGCGAACTCCGACGAGATCCTGGATACGCCGAGGCCGACCGCGACCGCGAGAGGCACGGCGAGGACCGCCGTCACCTTCCAGCGCAGGTCCCAGTTGCCCAGCGCCCAGCGGCTACTGCCGGAGCTAGCGGCGTCACGCATCTCCCACTCACTTTCCAAACTGGCCTCTACCACGCGCCATCAACCGAACCTCCACAATCGCGTGCTTGGCTCGACAGGTGGAGCTGGCCGAGAGCTGCGGCTGGCCGAGAAATTGCGTCTACGACGGCCCAAATAAGTGACATCAGATTCTAACGGATCAATAACTTCTTGGGTGACGGGGCGTGATGTCGCGATCATTGACCTGCCGGTTCCAGGCAAAACCAAAGGTAGCGGCACCCACCCGGGCGTCGCGTGAAGTCTGCCACAATCAACCAGATCTATCGAGGCGGGCATCGAGGCGAGGCTAGGGAGTCACGGGGTTGAACGTGCGGCACGAGTACCGACCGGCCTACCAGACCAGCTTGGTGGATCCAGCCGAGTTCTGGGCCGGCGCGGCCGAAGCGATCGACTGGGACGTGCCGCCGACGCAGATCGTCGACAGCGGCGCCCGCCCGGTAGCCAGGTGGTTCTCCGGCGCCCGGCTCAACACCTCCTTCAACGCGCTCGACCGCCACGTCCACCCCACCACCCCCGACTCGCCGAGCCGCGCCGACCAGCCCGCACTGATATACGACTCGGCTATGACCGACGCCACCGTTGTCTACACCTACGCCGAGCTGCTCGACGAGGTGTCGCGGTTCGCTGGGGCGATGGCGCGGCTGGGCGTCGCCGCGGGCGATCGCGTGGTGATCTACCTGCCGATGATCCCCGAAGCGGTGATCGCGATGCTGGCCTGCGCCCGCATCGGCGCGGTGCACTCGGTGGTGTTCGGCGGCTTCGCGGCCCCGGAGCTGGCCGCGCGCATCGATGACGCCGAGCCGGTGTTGATCATCACAGCGTCCGGTGGCCTGGAACCGGGCAAGCAGATCGAATACCCGCCCATCGTGCTGCACGCGCTGGATCTCGCCGAGACGACCGCGCCGCGCACGGTGATCGTCAAGCAGCGGCCGCAGTTCGACACAATCCACTTTCCCGCGCCGCAGCCCGCCACCGAGTACCTGCCGAGTTCGGCGGAGACCGTGGCCGCGCAGTGGCTCGACTGGGACGACGCCGTCCGCGACGCGCCGCGGGCCGACCCGGTGTCGGTCGCCGCGACCGATCCGCTCTACATCCTCTACACCTCCGGCACCACCGGGAAGCCGAAGGGGGTGGTCCGCGACAACGGCGGGCACGCGGTCGCCCTGGCCTGGTCGATGCGCAACATCTACGACGTCGACGCGGGCCAGGTGATGTGGGCCGCCTCCGACGTGGGCTGGGTGGTCGGGCACTCCTACATCGTCTACGCGCCGCTGTTGGTCGGAGCCACCACGCTGCTGTACGAAGGCAAGCCGGTCGGCACCCCGGACGCGGGCGCGTACTGGCGGGTGGTGGACAAGCACAAGGTCGACGTGCTGTTCACCGCCCCGACCGCGCTACGCGCCATCCGCAAGGCCGACCCCGAGGCCGAGCTGGCCCGCCGCCACGACCTGTCCTCCCTGCGCGCGCTGTTCTGCGCGGGCGAACGCCTGGACCCGGCCACCTACGCCTGGGCCGACGAAACCCTGCTCGCGGGCCGCTCGGACTGCCCCGTCGTGGATCACTGGTGGCAGACCGAGACCGGCTGGCCGGTCTGCGCGAACCCGCTCGGCCTGCAGCAGCTGCCGATCAAACCGGGCTCGGCCTCGGTACCGGTGCCCGGCTATCGACTACGCGTGCTCGATTCCTCCGGCAACGCGGTGGCGCCGAACACCGAAGGCAACATCGTCATCGGTCTGCCGCTGCCGCCCGGCACGCTGACCGGCCTCTGGCGGGACGAGGCCCGGTACGAGCGCTCCTATCTCTCCGCGTATCCCGGCCACTACCTCACCGGCGACTCCGGCTACTTCGACGAGGACGGCTACCTGTACGTCCTCGGCCGCAGCGACGACGTGATCAACATGGCCGGGCACCGGCTTTCGGCGGGCAGTATCGAGGCGGCCATCGCGGGGCACGAGGCCGTCGCAGAATGCGCCGTCATCGGGCTGCCCGACGAACTCAAGGGGCACCGGCCGCTGGCGTACGTGGTGCTCAAGTCCGGCGTCGACATCGATCCCGACCGGCTGCGCGACGAACTGATCGAGCGAGTGCGCACCCACGTCGGCGCGATCGCCACGCTGCACGACGCCATCGTCGTGACCGCGCTGCCCAAGACCAGGTCCGGCAAGATCTTGCGCAAGACCATCCGGCAGATCACCTCCGGCGAGACTTTCGAGGTGCCTTCCACCATCGAGGATCCGGCGGTGCTGGTGGCGCTGGAGCAGCAGATCCGCGCGGCGCGTCCCGAATGGCGGGACCCGGCGCACAGCACGGAGAACACCGACGACGTAGTGGCGCCGGACGTGGATCCGGTTGCGCCGTCCTGAGTTTCCGCACCGCCGTTAACGTCCTCAGAGTTTCCTCAGAGGATGTTCATGTCGGTGCCAGCAGTTCGAAATAGCCTCGAGACCGCCCGAAACCCCTCGATGATCTGGAGGCAGAGACATGAAACGTTCCGTAGGCCGCCCCGCCGTCGCCGCCGCGGCAGCAGGTGGAATCGCCACGGTCACGTTGCTACTGAGCCCCGCTATCGCCGCCGCGGGCCCGATGGAATACGCCGAGCCCCTGCTGACCTCGGACTGCTCGTTCGCCCAGGTCGACGCGGCCCTGCACGACAAGGCGCCGCAGCTGGCCGCGATGCTCGACGCGAACCCGAACCAGAAGGCCGAGTTGCAACGCAAGTTCGACCAGCCGGTCGAGCAGCGCAGGGCCGAATTGCGGCGGGCCATCGACGAGAACCCGGACGCGGCGCGCCAGGCGGAGAACGACCCGCGGACCGCGCAGTTGCGCGACACCATCCGCGTCGTGGCGGAGACCTGCCACAACTACTGATCCCGCGGAAACATGGGTGACTCGCCGGGCATTTCCGTATTCCGGCGGGTCATCCCCTGGTTCCGAACGCGAGTCCGCGCGCCGACTCGCACGACCGAAGATTCACGGAGGCGGGGAGCAGAATGGACGACGTGACCTCGACCTCGAACCCGACGGTTCTCGTCGTCGACGACGACGAGGACGTGCTCGCCTCGGTCGAGCGCGGGCTGCGTTTGTCCGGCTTCCAAGTCCTGGTGGCCAGGGACGGCGCACAGGCGTTGCGCAGTGTGAACGAGAACGCGCCCGACGCCATCGTGCTGGACATGAACATGCCGGTGCTCGACGGCGCGGGCGTGGTGACCGCCTTGCGCGCGATGGGCAACGAGGTGCCGATCTGTGTGCTCAGCGCCCGCGCGTCGGTGGACGACCGCATCGCTGGGCTGGAGTCCGGCGCCGACGACTACCTGGTCAAACCATTCGTGCTGAAGGAACTGGTGGTCCGGATCAGGGCGCTGCTGCGCAGGCGGTCGGACGTACCAGCCCCCGCGACCCCGGGAGCGGTCGCCATCGGCCCGCTCGAGGTGGACGTCGCCGGCTACCGCGCGCTGCTGCACGGCCGCGAGATCGAACTCACCAAGCGGGAATTCGAACTGCTGTCGACGCTGGCCAGGAACGTCGGAGTGGTGCTGAGCCGGGAACGTCTGCTGGAACTGGTGTGGGGCTACGACTTCGCCGCCGACACCAATGTGGTGGACGTGTTCGTCGGCTATCTGCGCCGCAAACTCGAGGTGGACGGCACTCCCCGGTTGCTGCACACGATCCGCGGCGTCGGGTTCGTGCTGCGAGCGCCGAAATGACGGTGCCCGCCGCCGCACCGCCGAAAACCCGTCGGCGCCGATCGTTTTCGCTGCGCACCCGCGTCGCGGGCGCGGCAGCCGCGGGCGCGATCATCATCGTGACGCTGATCAGCCTGATCAGCATCCGCGCCATCGAGCGCAACAACGTGCGGCAATCCGACCAGCAACTCGACGTCGCGGCGCGAATCGTGCTGATCGAGCCGCAGATCGCCGTCCGGTTCATCAGCCTGACCGGCTTGAACAACAACATGGCGGTGACCGTCCGGGACAACGGCGAGGTGGTCGCGAGCACGCCCACGGAACTACCCGAGTTGCCCACCGGCTCCCGCACCGTGCCGGTGGGCGGCACCCCCTACCGGATCCTGACCACCACCGAGAAGCAGCCCGCGGGCCGCGTGGTCGCAATCGGCATACCCGCCGCGGACGCGGCCGAGGCCACCGCCGAGCAGCAACGATGGGTGCTCGGCGGCGCGCTGCTGGCCATCGCCGCCGCCGCCGGGCTCGGCTGGTTGCTCGCGGGCGCTGCGGTGCGCCCGATCGTCCGGCTCACTCGGCAGGTGGGCGCACGCAGCGCGTTTCCCGATCCGAGCAATCCGCACGCGCCGGTGGAGGGTGCGGGCGTGCACGAGGCGGAGCAATTGGCCGACGCGGTGAACACCATGTTGCAGCGGGTGGACCAGGCGCAGGCGCAGACCGCCGCCGCACTGGAGACCGCCCGCGACTTCGCCGCCGTGTCCGCCCACGAACTGCGCACCCCGCTGACCGCGATGCGCACCGATCTCGAGGTACTGCGCACACTCGACCTGGACGAGTCGCAGCGGTCGGAGATCCTGGGCGACCTGCAACGCAGCCAGGGCCGGGTGGAGAGCACGCTCGCGGCGCTGGAGCGGCTGGCCACCGGCGACCTGACCAATGAGCGCGACCACGTCGCTACCGACGTCGGCGACCTGTGCGACCAAGCCGCGCACGATGCCATGCGGCACTTCGCCGGCCTGGTCGTGCGCATCGATTCCGACGCCGAGCTGGTCACCCGCGGCCTGCCCGCCGGGCTGCGGTTGGCGGTGGACAACGCGCTGGCCAACTCGGTCAAACACGGCGGAGCGACCGAGGCCCTGGTCTCGGCGCACCGTGCGCCCGACGGCCACATCGTGATCTCGATCGATGACAACGGGCGCGGCATCCCGCCGCAGGAGCGCGAGGCCGTCTTCGACCGCTTCTTCCGCGGCAGCCAGGCGAGCAAGGGTGGGTCCGGACTCGGCCTCGCTCTGGTCGCTCAGCAGGCCCAACTCCACGGCGGCCGGGCCTATTTCGACGCGGGTACGCTCGGCGGCATCCGCTTGGTCCTGGACTTACCAGAGCGGTCGGCAACTTAGACAACTCTCAGAGAAACGCCAAGGGGGGCGCCATAACTCGCGTTTAGGGTCTGCGGCGTGATCGGAAAACGCGCCCGCTGGGGCCTTCTCGTCGTCGCCCTCGTCGCAGCTGGAGCGCTCGGCGCCGGGCTCACCGCATGGACCGGGACGGATCGGGGGCCGACGGGGATCGCGCTGGTCAATGCCGATGCCGGGCCGACAGGGGCGCGCGTGGTCAAGGCGTTGCAGGACGCGGGCGGCTACGAATGGACCGCCGCGGCGCCGGGTGAGGCGAACACCGACGACTACGCCGCGGTGATCACGCTGCCCGCCGACCTCACGGCGTCTATGGGCACTTTGGCCGGGCCCGAACCGAAGCGGGCCAAGGTCACCGTGGACACGAACGAACACGCCGACGCCGACTTGGTGCACGGCGCGATGACCGCGGTGACGCACCGGATCGGCGCGGCAGGCGTCGACGCCGCGCTCACCGCCGTCGCACAGGCCAGGTCGCAGATGTCGCAGGTGCAGTTCAGCGCCCAGTTGCTCAACGCGGGCGTCGAGGCGGCCGCCGCGGGAGCCGACCAGTTCAGCTCCGGCGCAGATCAGTTGCTCGGCTTCCTGGAGTTCGCGAAATCCGGATCGGCGCAACTCACTTCGGCCATCGCGTTGCTGAACTCCACCGTCGACGGCGCCGCCGCGCAAGCGGGCCGGCTCGCCGCGGCCCTCGATTCGACCGGAATCACGATCGCGCAGGTGGAACGAACGGCGAACACGGTGAGCGGCGGACTCGACCAGATCCTGCCGCTGCTGCGCGCGCTGCCGTTCGCGAGCGACCCGGCACTCGCCGACATCATCGGGAAGCTGGAAGCGCTGCGCGGCGTGTCCGCGCAGGCGGGATCCCAGCTGACCGGCCTCGGCTCGCTCGTCGGCGGCGCGGTCGACCCCGACACCGATCTCGGCACCCTGCTCCGCACCGTCGTCGACCGCCTGACCAGCGCGAGCGCGCAACTGTCCGAAGGCGCGAAACTCGCCGAGGGCCTCCCGCAGCTCGCCGAACAGGGCGGCGCTCAACTGGTCGGCGCCATCGGCCAGCTCACCGGCGGTGTGAGCCAGCTACAGAACATCGTGCGCAACCTGAGCACGCAAACCGACAAGGCGGTGGCCGCGCTGCCGCAACGCAGCAGCACCCAGCAAGCAGCGCTGGCAGCGGCCCTGACCGACCCGGTCGAGATCGTCAGGAAGTAGATACGACGATGGCCCGTCTTCTTCTAAGAAGACGGGCCATACGCGAGCCATAAGAGGGCCGCGAACACGCGGCGCCGCCAGACTAGTTGGCGTTCAGCAGGTCGATCACGAAGACCAGCGTCTTGCCGGACAGGGGGTGACCGCCGCCAGCCCCGCCGTAGGCCAGCTCCGGCGGGATGGTCAGCTGACGACGACCGCCGACCTTCATCCCGGGAATGCCGTCCTGCCAGCCCTGGATCAGGCCGCGCAGCGGGAAGGTGATGGACTCGCCGCGGTTCCACGACGAGTCGAACTCTTCGCCGGATTCGAATTCGACGCCCACGTAGTGCACTTCCACGGTGCCGCCGGGCACGGCTTCTTTGCCCTCGCCCTCGATGATGTCCTTGATCACCAGCTCGGTGGGCGCGGGCCCTGCCTGGAACTCGATCTCCGGTTTGGTCATTCGGCTATCCCCTTCGATAGATGGTGGATGGATTTCGTCAGCGATTGTTGATCTCGCGGTAATCGCGAGCGCCGTAGCCGGTGTAGATCTGCCGGGGACGGCCGATCTTCAGCGGCTCGCTGTGCATTTCGCGCCAGTGCGCGATCCAGCCGGGGAGCCGGCCCATCGCGAACAGCACGGTGAACATGCGGGTCGGGAAGCCCATCGCCTTGTAGATGACGCCGGTGTAGAAGTCGACGTTCGGGTACAGGCGGCGCTCGATGAAGTAGTCGTCGGTGAGCGCGGCCTCTTCCAGGGCCTGGGCGATGTCGAACAGCTCGTCGTGGCCGCCGAGCTTGCTCAGGATGGCGTCGGCGTGCTTCTTGGCGATCGAGGCGCGCGGGTCGTAGTTGCGGTAGACGCGGTGACCGAAGCCCATGAGCTTCACCCCGTCTTCCTTGTTCTTGACCTTGCGGATGAACTCCTTGACGTCGCTGCCGCTGGCCTTGATGCCGTCGAGCATCTCCAGCACGGCCTGGTTCGCGCCGCCGTGCAGCGGGCCCCACAGCGCGTTGATGCCGCCGGACACCGAGGTGAACAGGTTGGCGTCGGACGAGCCGACCAGGCGCACGGTCGAAGTGGAGCAGTTCTGCTCGTGGTCGGCGTGCAGGATGAGCAGCATGTCCAGCGCCGCGGCGACCTCGGGGTCCACCTCGTAGGGCTCGGCCGGGAAGCCGAAGGTCATCCGCAGGAAGTTCTCCACCAGGCTCAGCGAGTTGTCCGGGTAGAGGAAGGGCTGGCCGACCGACTTCTTGTACGAGTAGGCCGCGATGGTGGGCAGCTTGGCCAGCAGCCGGATGGTGGACAGCTCGACCTGTTCGGGGTCGCGCGGGTCCAGTGAGTCCTGGTAGTAGGCCGACAGGGCGTTCACCGCCGAGGACAGCACCGGCATGGGGTGCGCGTTGCGCGGGAAGCCGTCGAAGAACCGCTTCAGGTCCTCGTGCAGCAGGGTGTGCCTGCGGATGCGGTCGGTGAAGTCCTCGAGCTGGGCCTGCGTGGGCAGCTCGCCGTAGATCAGCAGGTAGCTGACCTCGATGAAGGTCGAGGCCGCCGCGAGCTGGTCGATCGGGTAGCCGCGGTAGCGCAGGATGCCCGCCTCACCGTCGATATAGGTGATCGCCGACTTGGTCGGGGCGGTGTTCATGAAGCCCGGGTCGTACGTCACATACCCGGTGCTGGCCAGCAGCTTTCCCAGCTCGATCCCGTCGTTGCCCTCGGCGGCCCTGGTGACCGTCATCGGGAACTCGCCGCCGGGGTAGGAAAGGACCGGCTTGGCGTCGTCGTCGACGTTGATGATGTTCTCAGCGGGCACGGAAGGATCCCTCTCAGGCTAGAACCACAGGCACCGGCGCGGTGGCGCACGATGCGCTTGCCTCAACGCTAGCCGTTGGCCGACGCGGACAATACCGGAGGGTAGTCCTGCGGCGGCTCACAAACACGTCCCGGCGCGGTGAGGTCCGGTGGCTACCGCGAAACGCGGTCGCCAAGCGTTAGCACTGCACGTCACACGGCGATTTCGGCAGGAGCGCGACCGACACGGTAACGCGTGAAGGCCGGAAACGCGACCGCCGCGATCAGTACACCCACCACCACGAGCGCACCGCCGCCCGCCGCGGCTACAGCGGTACCCAGGCTCGCTGCCGCGAAACCGTGGGCAACATCACCGATGCGCGGGCCGCCCGCGACCACCACGGTGAACACCCCTTGCAGCCGCCCGCGCAGCTCGTCGGTGGCCACCGTCTGCAGCATCGTGACCCGCAGCGCGGCCGAGACCATGTCCACCGCGCCGCCGAAGGCCGAGCACACCAACGCAATCCACAGCCCGGCGCCGAGACCGAGACCGTGGCCGGTGAGCCCGACGGCGAGGCCGAAGCCGACCATGGCCAGCCCCCACAGCGCGATGCAGACCAGCACCGCGAAGCCCTGCCTGCGGATGCGCGGAATCCACCCGGAGAACACGCCGCCGAGCACCGCGCCCGCCGACATCGAGGCGAACAGCAGGCCGAGCGCGACGCCACCGGTCGCCGGGTCGCCGAAGGTCTCGTGCGCGATCTGCGGGAACAGCGCGCGCGGCATGCCGAACACCATGGCGATCACGTCCACCGCGAACGACGCCAGCAGCACCCGTTGCGTGGCGAGGTAACCGAAACCGTCCAGCACGGTGCGGAATCCGGCGCGGCGCACCGTTCCGGTCGGCGGCAACTCGGGCAGCCGCCAGACCGCCCACAACGTGGCCAGCAGCGCGACCGCATCGATCAGGTAGAGCGTGGCGAGCCCGACGACGGGAATGAGCACCCCCGCCAGCACCGGACCCGCGATGGCGCCGAATTGCATCACCGTCATGTTCAGCGAATTCGCGGCGGCCAGTTGGCCTTCCGGCAACAGGCGGGGGATGGTGGCGCTGCGGGTGGGCTGGTTCACCGCGAAGAACGCCTGCTGCACGGCGAACAGGCCGAGCACGAGCCACACGTTGTCCGCCCCTGCCACCGCTTGCAACCAGAAGGCCAGGGCGGTGAGGCCGGTGCCCGAGTTGGTGATCAGCAGGAGCCTGCGCCGATCCAGCACGTCGGCGAGCGCGCCGCCCCACAGGCCGAACACGATCAGTGGCACCAAGCCGAACAGACCGGCCAAGCCGACGTAACCGGAACTGCCGGTGATCTGGAAGATCTGCTGCGGAACCGCGACCACGGACAACTGCGCGCCGATCATGGTGACGATGCCCGAGCTCCAGAGGCGTCGGAAGTCCGGATTGCGCAGCGGAGTGGTGTCGGCGAGCAGTTTCACCGCCGCAGCGTAATCAGTCCTCCCCTCCGGATCGACGCGAGAATTCTCACGCCCGCGCTGGGAATACGTCAGGGCTGTAAGCGCTCGACCGTGGTCCCCGCGTCCTGGATCCGCACCCGGATGCGGTTGTGCAACCGGCCGCGCCGTCCCTGCCAGAACTCGACCTCGTCGGGACGGACCAGGAAACCGCCCCAGTGCGGCGGCACCGGGATCTCGTCGGTATCGGCGAATCGCGCGGTCGTCTCGGCCAGCGTGCGATCCAGTTCGGCCCGGGAGCCGATCGGCTGGGACTGGCGCGAGGCCCATGCGCCCAGCTGCGAGTCCCGCGGCCTGGAACGCCAGTAGGCCACCGTCGTCTCGGCGGAAACCCGCTCGACCGCGCCGCGCAAGTGCACCTGCCTGCCCAGCGCGGGCCAGACGAAGGTGACCGCGGCATACGGGAGGGCAGTCAACTGAGCGCCCTTGGCCGAGTCGTAGTTCGTGTAGAAGATCACACCCTCCGGGGAGAGCCCTTTGCACAGCACCGTCCGCGCGACCGGCCGCGGCGTGCCGTCGGCCAGCGACACCGTGGCCAGCACCATCGCGTTGGGTTCGGCGATGCCGACCGCGGTGGCCTGTTCGATCCAATGTCGCAGCAGCGGCTCCCAGCCGCCGGCGAGCCAGGTCTCGTCCAAGTCGACGTCGTCGTTGCCGCCGTGCGGTAGGCCGCCGTAGTCGACCCGCATGGCCGCGAGATCCGATGAATTGTCCAGGTCACGCATGGGGCAGACGTTACTCTTCGGTAGCGGGGAGCTAAGGTTTTGATGATCGGCATGTGCTCGTCAAATCCGACAACTTCCCATCGGCGAGAACATGCGACCCAAGTGCAAGGAGAGTCGCGACATGACTACCAGCCCCGCGGTTTCCGGTGGGCAGGCCACCGTTCCCAGCGATTTCGTCAGTGGCCTCGAGGGCGTGGTGGCTTTCACCACCGACATCGCCGAACCGGACAAAGACGGCGGCGCGCTGCGCTACCGCGGAGTCGACATCGAGAACCTGGTCGGGAGCCGGGTGACCTTCGGTGACGTGTGGGCGCTACTTGTCGACGGATCGTTCGGGCGCGGTCTACCGCCCGCCGAGCCGTTCCCGCTCCCGGTGCACACCGGTGACGTGCGCGTGGACGTGCAGGCCGGGCTGGCCATGCTCGCGCCGATCTGGGGCTACCAGCCGCTGCTTGACATCGATGACGAGACCGCTCGCGAGAACCTGGCCCGCGCCTCGGTGATGGCCCTGTCCTACGTCGCGCAGTCGGCGCGCGGCATCTACCAGCCCGCGGTCCCGCAGAAGAAGATCGACGAGTGCACCACGGTCACCGAGCGCTTCATGACCCGCTGGAAGGGTGACCCGGACCCGCGCCACACCGAGGCCATCGACGCCTACTGGGTCTCCGCCGCCGAGCACGGCATGAACGCCTCCACCTTCACCGCCCGGGTGATCGCTTCTACCGGGGCCGACGTCGCGGCGGCGCTGTCCGGCGCGATCGGCGCCATGTCCGGCCCGCTGCACGGCGGCGCGCCCGCGCGCGTGCTGCCGATGATCGAAGAGGTCGAGCGCACCGGCGACGCGCGCGCGCTGGTCAAGGGCATCCTGGACCGCAAGGAGAAGCTGATGGGCTTCGGTCACCGGGTCTACCGGGCCGAGGACCCGCGCGCCCGCGTGCTGCGCGCCACCGCGAAGCGGCTGGCCGCGCCGCGCTACGAAGTCGCCGCCGCACTGGAGCAGGCCGCCCTGGCGGAGCTGCGCGAACGCCGTCCGGACCGCGCCATCGAGACCAACGTGGAGTTCTGGGCCGCGGTGATCCTGGACTTCGCCGAGGTGCCCGCGCACATGATGCCCGCCATGTTCACCTGCGGCCGCACCGCGGGCTGGTGCGCGCACATCCTGGAGCAGAAGCAGCTGGGCAAGCTGGTCCGCCCGGCGGCCATCTACACCGGCCCCTCCCCTCGCAGGCCCGAGGACGTCGAGGGCTGGGCCA
Source organism: Nocardia sp. NPDC051929 (assembly GCF_044548645.1). Classification (NCBI taxonomy): domain Bacteria; kingdom Bacillati; phylum Actinomycetota; class Actinomycetes; order Mycobacteriales; family Nocardiaceae; genus Nocardia; species Nocardia sp. NPDC051929. Next base: position 152,992 of record NZ_JBIUCG010000001.1, read on the forward strand.
CGATCGCGCACACGTAGCGCGACCACAGCGTCACGACCGCGAGCCGGACGTGACGGCGGAAGCTGTTGTCCCGCCGTCACGTCCGGCTCGCGTAGCATCCGGGAGGGGAAGCTAGAGGACTAGAGGGATGCTGGACGAAGGAATATCGAGGCGGCGGATGCTCGGCGTCGGCGCCGCTCTGGCCGCAGGATTCGCCGCCACCGGGTGCGGCACCACACAGAACACGGCTCTCACGCAGGCGCGCGCGTCGGTCGCGCCCGGCGCCACCACCGGGATGCGGGCCGCTCCCGTCTCCGCGTCCCTGGACGCGGGCACACCGGTCGCCGTCGCCGCCAGGCACGCCGGGATCTCGCCGAAGCGGTGGGGCGTCGAGATGGCGGGAATCACAAGTGCTTTCACCGCCGCGGGCAAACAGATGGCGCTCACTTTCGACGCCTGCGGCGGGACCGGCAACAACGACATCGACGAGTCGCTGGTGAACTTCCTGATCAGCGAGCGAATTCCGGCGACGTTGTTCCTCAACAAACGCTGGATCGATGCCAACCGCGCGCGTACCGCGCAGTTGGCGGCGAATCCGCTCTTCGAACTGGCCAACCATGGTGTGGCGCACAAACCGCTGTCGGTGAACGGCCGCGAAGCCTATGGCATCGCGGGAACCGCTTCGGCGCGGGAGGCGGCCGACGAAGTGTGGGCCAACCACGAGTTGCTCACCACGATCACCGGCAAGCCGCCGCGATTCTTCCGCGCGGGCACCGCGCATTACGACGACGTCGCGGTGTCCATCGTCAACGAATTGGGCGAAACCCCGGTCGGTTTCAGTATCAACGCCGATTTCGGCGCGACCGCGTCGGCCACTCAAGTGCAATCGGCGATGAATGCGGCCGCGCCCGGCGCTATTTCACTGGCCCATATGCATCGGCCGCGCTCCGGAACCGGAGCGGGGATGATCGCGGCGCTGCCGAAGATTCGCGCCATGGGTTTCACCTTCGTGCACCTGTAGCCGCTCGACCGTATTCGCCAGAGGTTTACTCCTCGAGCGAGGCGACCCAGTCGACGGCGACCGTGTCGCCGCGGTCCACTTCGAAGAAGGCGACCTCCAGATGCCTGCCCAGGTCGACCAGCCGGAGGGCGTGCAGCGGCACCGGCTGGACCAGCCGTACCCGCCACGGCTTGGGTTCGTCCCAGGCGCGCAGTTCGAGGTCCAGCCGCAGCACCGGGTCGTCACGACCGGAGTAGTCGGCCGCGACCGGCGCGGCGGCGAGCACGGTGGCGTCGGCGCGGCGGCCGTCGGCGAGGATCTTCGCGATGCTCGCCCGGCCCGCTTCTTCGAGGTCGGGCACGTACAGGACCAGGCGATCGCGGTCGCGCGGGTCCACCCGGCAGCACACCACGTCACCAGGCCGCATCCATTCCAGGTCCGCGTCCGGCACTCGCTGCCGCACCCGGCTCTCGTAGGGGAACTCGCCGGCCAGCTGCACGCGGACCCAGAACACGTGTCCCGGTTCGGTGCGGCGCGGACGCACGCCGAGGATCGTCGCGGTTCCCGCTTCCCCGCGGATCAACAACTCCCGCCGCATCGCGTCCGAGACCGTCGCGCCGCGCAGGCGGAGATTCCGCGCCCGCCGGCGCAGGCGCCACCCCGAGTTAGCTGACGGCATGCTCATGGGCGCTTACGTTAGCCGGAGTGTGGGCGTCGCCACAGCGACACCACCGACTACCCTGTTGGCCATGACCTCTGCGTTTCCGACCATTCCCGACGACCTCAAGCCCGCCGACGGACGGTTCGGCTGCGGCCCCTCCAAGGTGCGCCCGGAGCAGCTGCAGTCGCTGGTGAACGTCGGCGCCTCGGTGTTCGGAACCTCGCATCGGCAGAAGCCGGTCAAGGACGTGGTGGCGCGCGTGCGCTCCGGCTTGCGCGAGCTGTTCGGCCTGCCGGACGGCTACGAGGTGGTACTCGGCAACGGCGGCACCACCGCTTTCTGGGACGCGGCGGCGTTCGGCCTGGTCCGAGAGCGTTCGCTGCACCTGACCAACGGTGAGTTCAGCTCGAAGTTCGCCGCTGTCACCAAGGGCAACCCGTTCATCGGTGACCCGATCGTGGTCTCGGCGGAGCCGGGCAGCGCGCCGGAGCCGGTGTCGGACCCTTCGGCGGACCTGATCGGCTGGGCGCACAACGAGACCTCCACCGGCGTCTCCATCCCGGTGCGACGTCCCGCGGGCTCGGACCACGCGCTCATCGCCATCGACGCCACCTCCGGCGCGGGCGGCCTCCCGGTGACCATCACCGACGCCGACGTCTACTACTTCGCACCGCAGAAGTGCTTCGCCTCCGACGGTGGCCTGTGGGTCGCGCTGATGAGCCCCGCCGCGCTGGCGCGGGTCGAGGAGATCAAGGCGTCGGGCCGCTGGACGCCCGATTTCCTGTCGCTGCCGATCGCGATCGACAACAGCACCAAGGATCAGACCTACAACACCCCCGCGTTGGGCACCCTGCTGCTGTTCGCCGACCAGATCGAGTGGCTCAACAACAACGGCGGCCTGGACTGGGCGGTCAAGCGCACGCTCGACTCCTCCTCGCGCCTGTACTCCTGGGCGGAGTCGAGCGAATACGCCACCCCGTACGTCACGGACCCGGCGCACCGCTCGCAGGTGGTCGGCACCATCGACTTCGCCGACTCGGTCGACGCGGCCGCGGTCGCGAAGATCCTGCGCGCCAACGGCATCGTGGACACCGAGCCCTACCGCAAGCTGGGCCGCAACCAGCTGCGTATCGGCATGTTCCCGGCGATCGATCCGGACGACGTCAGCCAGCTGACCCGCGCCATCGACTGGGTCGTGCAGAATCTCGGCTGAGCGCCGCCTATTTCGGTCCGGAGTGCGCAACACGCCCGGGATCGACACGCCGCAGAATTAGCCATAGCGGAACGAACAGAGCAGATTAGCGGGGCACGGACGTCTCCGAGGAGATTTCCGTGCCGCGTGTCCTGCCCCATGAATCTCAGATGTGCACTACTGTTTCGGAAAGTGGGCGGTGTCGCGAGTCGACGCGATAAGGAGGTAACGGTGCGTGAACTTCGAGTGATCGGGGTGACGCCCGACTCCACGCACATCGTGTGTATCGACACCGAGTCCGGTCAGAAGTTCCGGCTGCCCGCCGACGACAAACTGCGAGCCGCCGCGCGCGGAGACCTTGCCCGATTCGGCCAGATCGAGATCGAAATGGAAGCAACTATGCGTCCCCGCGATATCCAGGCCCGTATTCGAGCAGGGGCCTCAGTGGAACAGGTCACCGAAGAATCCGGAATGCCGGCCAGTCGCGTCGAGCGATTCGCCTATCCGGTGCTGTTGGAGCGAGCCCGCGCCGCCGAACTCGCCCAGAAGGCCCACCCGCTCCGTCCCGACGGTCCCGCCGTCGACATCCTCATCGATGTGGTCACCGCCGCGTTCACCGCGCGCGGGCACAACATCGAGGGCGCCGAATGGGATGCCTGGAAGGACGAGAAGGGTTACTGGGTCGCCCAGTTGCAGTGGCAGAACGGACGATCCGAGATCGCCGCGCACTGGCGCTACCAGCCCGACGCGCACGGGGGTTCGGTTTCTCCGCTCGACGACCCGGCCTCCGATCTGATCGATCCGGATTTCGGACGCGCGCTGCGCGGACTGGCCACGATCGTGCCTCCGGAACCCGAGCCCGCGCCGCCGCAGCCGGAGCCGGTGGCCGAACCGCGTCCCGCCCCGGCCGCACCGCCCGCGCGCACCACGAGCCGACAGAGCCAGCCGACGCTGGACGAGTACTACGAACAGCGGGCCGTCGCGGCCGGTGGCAGCGCCGCCGCGATCCCGCCGGGCAACGCCACGGCGCCCGCCGCGGCTACGCCTCCCGCGCCTCCCGCGGCCGCCGCCAACGCGACGCCTACCGCCGGTGCCGCCGCGCCACCGGCCGCCACCGTGGACACCCCCGCGCCGACGCCCGCCGCGCCCGAAGAGCCCGCGAAGCCCGCGGCCAAGGCTCCGGCGAAGCCGACGCGCAGCAAGCGCGGCAAGGCCCCGATGCCGTCCTGGGAGGACGTACTGCTCGGGGTACGCAGCTCGGGTCACTGAGCGCCGCCCGCCACCGCGGGTCTTCGACGTGCCGATCAGTCACGTCAGCGCGGTTCCAGGTACCCATCGCGGGACGCGTAAGCGCGCGAAATCAGTGGTCACGAACCGGCGTTCGCGGTGCGAAGCCGCACCGAGGCCGGTGCGGTGCGAGTAGATTTCGGTGTGGTCGACGACGAGCGCCGACGGTGACCGCAGCGATGCCGCGGCCTATGCCTTCGCGCGTTGCTCGAAGTTCGCTGAGTTCGATTCGTGCGACTATCGGGAGGTGCCGGAATGCTGTCCAAGGCTTGGTCGCTCTGGTACGTCGACGCACCGGACCCCCTGGCGGTACTGCGCGCGAACCACAACCCGGACCCCCAAGCCGCACTGGCACTGGCCAAGCAACTGCACCAGGACCGCGACGTGCAGCCGATCCTGGCAGGCACGCTGGCTGGTTGCGCGGGCCCGGCGATCGACGAGGTCTGCATCGGTTGCTTTCCGGGCGTGACGGTGCTGTGCTCGGCCCAGGCCGCGCGCATCCACCCGACCGAGATCCCGGAGTTGCTGGTACGTCCGCTGGCCTCGGAGCACACCTACCTGGTGTCGTTCGACGTCGAGCACGGCTGGGGCGCGTTCGCGCACTGGGAGCGCGGCGAGTTCCGCAGGTCGTTCAGCTCGACCCGGGTGTACATCCTGGAGGACGAGGGACTTCCGCTGGTATGGGAACGGTCCTACTGGGCCGGCGAGCATCCGGTGCGCTGGCGCGCGGGCGAACTGCCCGACCCTCAGTCGCTGCCGTTCGATCCGCCCGACTTCGCCGACGCGGCCAACAACGAATGGCTGGGTTTCCACTACCGCGGGGCCGCCGCATCCGGCGCGCTCGGCCCCGGGGACATACCTATCTGCAAGTTCGCACTGCACCCGAAGGGCAAGCTGCCCACCTCGGGGCTGCGCGGCTCAACCGACGGCGGGGCGCACACGACCTCGCGCAAGCGCGGCCTGTTCGGCTGGCTGCGCGGACACGACCCCGTCGGTTAGCCGCGTCGCCCCGCGGCACCGGCCGTGTCAACCGAATAGTCCGCCCAGCAGCAATATGACCCACCCGAGCAGCACGCCCGCCGCGCCGCCTCCGATCACCCACCGTGTCACCGGTGCGAAACGCCAACGCCATGCGGTGGGCGCGGCGCCGCCGGCCGCGACCAGATTCACCGCCACCGCGAGTAACGGATGCACTTCGGCCAGCGCGGCCCCGAAGGCATAGACCGCGACCGCCGACAGCAGCGCCACCAGGAACGCCACGGTGAGGCCCGCGCCCCACGGTGTCGGGTCCTGGTAGGACGGATACGGCCGGTACGGTCCGGTCACGCCGTCCTCACCCGCTCGTAGAACGCCATCGCGGCCGCGGTAGCCACATTCAGTGAATCGGTGCCCGGCGTCATGGGGATGCGCGCGCGGACGTCGGTGGCCCGCATGGCCTCCTCGGTCAGTCCCGGTCCCTCGGCTCCGAGCAACAACGCCACCCGCTCCCCCGTCATCGCCGCGGCCAGATTCGCCGCCGCCGGGTCGGGCGTGAGGGCGATGATCTGGAATCCCTTGCGCCGCAGTATATCCAGACCATCCGGCCAATCCGGCACGGATGCGAACGGCACGCGCAGCACATGTCCCATCGACACCCGGACGGCGCGGCGGTACAGCGGGTCGGCGCAGCGGTCGCCGAACAGGATCGCGTCGGCGCCGAGCCCGGCGGCGTTGCGGAACATGGCGCCGAGATTCTCGTGGTCGTTGACGCCTTCGAGCACCGCGACCGTGCGCGCCTTCTCGATCACCTCGTCCAGGCCGAGACCGGTGGGGCGGCGGGCGACGGCAAGCACGCCGCGGTTGAGGTGGAATCCGACCACCTCGGCCATCACCTCGGCCGTGGCGCGGTAGTACGGCACGTCGACGGTCACCAGGTCGTCGGCGAGTTCGGCGCGCCTGCGCTCCACTCCGAGCAGGGCGGTCGGCGCGAAACGCGAATCGAGCATGCGCTGGACCACCACGACGCCCTCGGCGATCACCAGCCCTTTGCGCCCGGGTAGATCGGGCCTGCGATCGGCCGACTTGAGATCGCGGAAGTCGTCGACCCGTGGGTCGGCGGGGTCATCGATGTCGATCACTTCGGCCACCGCTCCATCCTGCCGGGCGGCCGCGGCCGGGTCCGAATCGGTGTTCGCCGCGCGGTCGCGGACGGCGAAAATGCGGTGCGGGCAGGTACGCGGGCGTGGGATGGTCGAGCCATGACCCTGCCGGGAATCACCATTCGGTCGGCCACCGCGGACGACGCGGCCGCGATCACGACGCTGGTGGAGACCTCGTTCGGCACCCGCTACGACCCGGCCGAGGTGGACCCGAATCCACTGCTGTTCCCACCGGAGAACTCGATCGTCGCGGTCGAGGGTGGAGAGGTCGTCGGGCACACGCAGTCCACCACCATGACGGTGACCGTGCCCGGCGAGCGGACCGTGCGGGTGTGCGGCATCGCGGGCGTCGGCGTCGCACCGACGCACCGGCGGCGCGGCATCCTCCGCGCCATGTACACCGAACAGCATCGGCGCGTCGAGGCCGACGGCTTGCCTCTGACCATGTTCACCGCGAGCGAGGGCGGCATCTACGGCCGATTCGGTTACGGTCCCGCGACACGGGAGAACGCGGTGGCCATCGAGCGGCGCTTCGCCGAATTCCTCCCCTCGGCACCCGATCCCGGCGGTGTGACGCTGCGCCCGCCGAGCGAGCTGCGCGCGGCGGCGGAGGCGATCTACGACCGATGGCGCAGGCTGGTGCCCGGCGCGCAGGTACGTCCTGCGGCGGCCTGGGACATCGTGTTCGATGATCCGCAACGCTACCGGGAGGGCGGGACCACCCTGTTCGGACTCCTGCACGCCGACGGCTACGCGCTGTATCGGTACCACGCGGACGGCAGGGCACGGACGGTGGAAGTCGCCGAGATGCGGACGGTCACGGCCGAGGCACACGCGGCCCTGTGGCGGGCCTTGCTCGGACTCGACCTGGTGCGACGGGTGGATGCCGTGCTCACCGACCACGACCCGCTGCCCTATCTGCTGACCGATCCCCGCCTGGTGCGCACCACCGCCCGCTACGACGGGCTGTGGCTGCGACTGATGGACGTCCCGGCGGCACTGACAGCACGCGCTTACGCGAGCGACTTGGACGTGACGCTAGAGGTGACCGATCCCTTCCGAAACGCGGGCGGCACGTTCGCACTGCGCGTGCGGAACGGAGAGGCCGAATGCGAGCCGACCGATCGCGCGGCCGATATCGAGCTGGGCATCGACGTGCTCGGCAGCATGTATCTCGGCGCGTATCCCGCGCGAGTGTTCGCCGCGGCGAACCGGTTGCGGGCGAAAGACGCCGCGCAGCTGCGTACCTTCGACGACGCCTTCCGCGCGGAGCGGGACGCGATGCTCGGTTGGTTCTTCTGACGACGCGCGGCGGGCCGCGGGCTGGCATGCTGGTCTCATGAAGCCGATTCAGCTGATCCTCAACATCCTGTGGCTCGTCTTCGCTGGATTCTGGCTGGCGCTCGGCTACATCGCGGCGGGGATCATCTGCTTCATCCTGATCATCACGATTCCCTTCGGCATCGCGTCGTTCCGGATCGCCGCCTACGTGCTGTGGCCGTTCGGCCGGACCACCGTGGAGAAGCCCGGCGCGGGCGCGGGCTCGCTGATCGGCAACATCATCTGGTTCATCGTCGCGGGGTGGTGGCTCGCGCTCGGGCATCTGCTCACCAGCATTCCGCTGTTCCTGTCGATCATCGGCATTCCGTTCGGCTGGGCGAACCTGAAGTTCATACCGATCTCGCTGTTCCCCCTGGGGCGGGAGATCGTGGACAGTGATCGGCCGTTCGGCGCGCAATAGCACCAGGTCCACCAGGGTTTCCATCGCTCGACGCCGTGGAAGAAGAGCTGCGCCATCTCGCGACGACACTGTGATCCGCATCACAGTGTGTTAACGAAATCACACCTCCGTGCGAAGGTTAGCTAGAAGGTAACTGATTTATTTCCAGTGCCCACAGCGTCCCGAGCGGGCGCCGAGCCGACCGCACGGAGGGCTCCACCATGACCGACCGAACCGCCCGCCGGGCCGACTCGGACACCGCGCCACTCGCGCCGATCGCGGTGACTTTGGGAGTGCTGCTGCTGATCGGCGCGGCCACCCAGCTCACACACCTGCCCCGATGGGCCGACGACTACGGAGTTCTGGTCTATCCGGCCTTCGTCCTGTGCCTGGCCATCGCGGGCGGCCTGCTGTGGTGGGGCGCCGGAATCATCCGGGCCAAGCGTTGATCCGAGCCTTCGGCGGCGTATGCGACGAACTCCGTTGCGGCCGTGGCGCTACTCGGATTCCGCGACGATCTGCTTCATGATCGCCACGGCACGGGTGAGCACGACGAGTTGGTCCTCGGTGAGCGTCGACAGCTGCTCGGTCATCCATGCCTCGCGGGCGCTGGCTTCGTCGGCGATGAGCGCGCGCCCCGCCGGGGACAGCGAGACGATGATCTGACGGCCATCGGTCGGATGCGGATTGCGCTCTACCAGATCCAGGTCGGTGAGCGAGGCGATGACGCGGGTCATCGACGGAGGCTGGACGCGTTCCTTGGCGGCGAGTGCCCCCGGGGTCATCGCGCCCTCGCGCGCCAGCGTGGCGAGCGCGGAGAGTTGAGTCAGCGAAATCTGCGAGTCGGCACGACGGCCGCGCAGGTGTCGCGTCAGTCGAACGACCGCCAGCGAGAGCTCACCAGCAAGGGCTCTGACATCCGATGGCGTTGTCACAGTGGCAAACGATACGGGACCGAGGGCGGCCGGTCGCGGCTTCCCGCCATGGTGCGGCCACCTCGTCTTCGCGCGGGCGGCGGACTCCTCCGAGCCGGGCCGATTAGGCTTGACCCGTGACACAGAACGTCCCGCAGCTTCCGCCGCGCCTGACCGACCCGCGCCCCGTGCTCGCGGTCGGCAGCGCGCTGTGGCTGATCGCCACCGTGGTGGTGTGGGCGGGCGGCGACCGGTGGGCGTCGGCACGTCCGGTCTGCCTGATGGGCCTGGTGGTGGGGCTGATCGGACTGGTCATCTATCTGGTTCAGCGCCGCGGCGCGCGGCGCGGGGACAAGGGCGCGCAGACGGGCTTGTAGCCGACCTGGTTACCTTCGGACCAGCTCGAATTCGTCGGTTGTGCCGGTGAGCGGGTAGAGCGCGCCGCCGGGATCCAGACGGGTGGCGTAGTGCTGGAAGCGATAGCGTCCCGGCTCGGCGTCGAGAGGGATGTCCCAGGTGAACCGGGCCACCGACTCGGCGAGCCCGCGCTTGCTCCAGTGGTATTTCACCGCCCACTCGCCCTCGTTGGCCACCCGCACCCATTCGCCGGAAGCATTCCTGCGCTGCACTTCCAGGAACGTCCCGTTACGCCGATTGTCGTGTTTCGGGTGGGCCGAGACGAATTCGGCCAGCACTTGGTCTCCGGGACCGTAGGACGGGTGCGGTTGCACGAGCACGTCACCGAAGTCGCGACCCGGCGCGGCCGCGTCCGGACCCGCGCCCGGCTGGAAGTTCGGTTGCAGCTGGGACACATCGCGCGGGGCCGGGCCGCGCGGCACCGGTCCACGGGCGGCGAATGCCGTAGCCAGACGGGTGAACTCCTGCTGATAGGCGCACAGCGTGTAGCGGCCGAACAGCGTCGAAGCGCCCTCGTACTGCTGGGAGTCGTATTCCTCTGGCGTGGTGACGTATTCGTGGTAGGCGTTCGCGTATCCCTGCATGAGCACCTGCTCCAGCGGGACGCTCAGCGCCGCGGCGACAGCCTTGCGAATGCGCAGGCCCGACGTGATGGTGAACTCGCCGCCCGCGGCGGCCAAATAGAGCTCGCCGATGCGAACGAGCTGAATCGGCACCACATTCGGCACCCATGGCACCGGAGGCAGCAGGCCCAACGGCACCGCGATCGCTTTCGGCGCCTGCGCGTCCGCCAGCCAAACCGGCGCGGGCTGGGCCGGATCGCCGAGCGACTCGATAAACGGGTTGCGCACGCCCTCCGGGATCGGGCCGCCGGGCAGTCCCGGGCCGTCCTCGACGCTTCCCGCGATCAGCGAGACTCCCGCCGCGGCCGGTGCGGTGCGTCGCGGCAGGCCGTCCGGCGTGAAACGGCCGTCTACCGCGATGTCCGCCAGGTCGATGTAGCAGAGCGTCCCGTCGACCGGGCCGGAGATCGACCGGGCCTGGGCCACCGCTTCTTTCGACGCCGCGTACTGCCGCTCGCCGAGGATGCGGGTGTTCTCGAACTCGTCCTCGGTGGGACCGGAGCCTTGGCGCAGGTTCAGGTTCGGGGACATGTCACCGGCGTTGGTCTGCGCGAAGGCAGCGACGAACGCGGGCTTGCCGTCCAGGTAACGCACGCCGTGCTCGATGTGCTCGGCGGAGAACGCGGCGTAGCCCTTGTTGTCCGAGCTGATCAATCGGTTCGTGTTGGTCATGGACGTGTTGTGCGTGGCGAACCAGGTGATGGTCCCCGCCGTTCGCCCGCCCTTGCGCAAGACGAGAGTGGTCACCGCGGGGTCTATGGCATCCGGGAAATGCTGTTTGTCCGCAGGCGGATTGAGCTCCCAAGCCACGCGCGACCGATTCACACTCGCGTTGTGCAGCTCGGCGCGGCCGAGGGACAGCGAGCCGGGGCCGAGATCGGCGTGCGCGGCTGCGATCGCCTCGACGATCCCGTTCACCTCGGCGTCGTACACCTGCTGCTGGAAACCGAGGATGGACAGGTTATAGGCGTAGTCGTTGCTGGAGCCGCCGCAGGTCGCGTGCGAATGGGTCGATGTGAGCAGGACGTTCTGCTCGGTGTACAGGTCGCCGAAACGCCGGGCCAGTTCGGTCAGCACGCCGCGGTGGACGGACTGGAAGATCATTCCGTTCTCGGCGACCACGAAGACGATCCGCCGCCCCGCGCCGCCGATGATGAACGCCCGCGCCCGCGGGCGCAGGTGGATGCCCGCGCTCTGCTGCTCGAGCTGGGAGTAGCCCATCATCCCGCATTCGGCGGCCGGGCCGGTGATGTCGGAGAGTCCGACACCGATCTCGTAACCGCCGGGATCCGGTGCGGCGGCCGCCGGAACGCCGAGTGCGTCGCTCATCCCGGGCACCGTCGCGGCCGCGAGCGTGGCGGACCCGATCGCCGTCCGAGTCAGAACAGTTCGGCGTGACACCGGCATACCCGTCTCCTTCTGTCCCGATGCAGCGAACCACACAACTGGTCACTCGTCCAGTCCAGATTTTTTCCACCCTTGAATTGACTGCACGAGCCGTGGGCGCTTAACTCCCTTGGGTGTCCTCCCGATTGAGCGTCGAAGAACGACGGGCCCACCTTATCGAGGCCGCGATCGGCCTTGCCGAGAAAAAGGGTGTTGCGGGCGTGACCACGCGTGATGTCGCTCAGGCGGCCGGCGTCTCGCTCGGTGTGGTGCATTACTGTTTCGAAAACAAGGACGCGCTGATGACCGAGCTGGTCAAAGCGTTGTCGATGGAATTGCGCGATTCCGTCGACGCGAACGAAACGGTTTGGCAGGACGTCGGAAGTGGAAAAGAAGCCCTTCAAAAATTGATCCGCGCGGGTCTGGAACTGATGTGGCTGAACATTGAAGCCACTCCGGAACGACAGCTGCTCACTTACGAAACGACCACTTACGCGTTGCGCGAGGGCGAACAAACCCCGGCGAAACTCGCGATCGCGCGCGAGCAGTACAACTTCAACGACTCCACGGTCGCCGACATCCTGGAGCACGCGCGCGACGCGACCGGCAACACCTGGTCGGTCCCGGTGCAGACACTGAGCCGGTTCACGCTCAACGTCATCGACGGTGTGGTGCTGCGCTGGCTGGTGGACAACGACAGCGAGAGCGTGCGCGGACAGCTCGATCTGCTGAGCGAGATGCTCACGGGGTACGCGGCGCAGTAGCCGAGCTCAGCCACCCGGCCGCGGCGCGCGGACGTGCACGGCCGAGCCGGTCTGCCACCAGGGCACCGCGACCGTGGCCTCGATCGCGCCGCTCAACCGCACCGTCAGGTCGTGGTGTACGACCAGCTCGCCCGCTTGCGGCGGCAAAGCGAACAGCTGCCGCAGCACGACTCCCAGCGGCTCCGCTGCCCAGGTCGTGCGACGGCCGACGCTCACCACCTCGCCGGTGACGGCCTCCGACACCAGCCGCAGATCGAGCAGAGCGGCCAGAGACGAGGCCGTTCCGGCGTCGCCGACCACCAATCTATCCGGCGGCACCGCCAGGCCGAACCACGGTCGATCGAGGACGAACGCGTCTTCCGGATCGACCACGGCGCCGGTGAGCGCGCGCACGCGATCGGGTGGCCGCAGGTCGGCGAGGTCGAGCAGGCCGGCGGCGACAGCGGCGGCCAAGCGGGCATGAGTGCGGGAGACGACCTCCGGCGAGGGAGTTCTCGACGTGTCGGCGAGCGCCTCCAACAAAGCGGCGGCCAACTCGTCGGTGATCGTCGCGGGGTCGGCGAGAACCGCGCGACAAGCGTCCGGGTCGACGCCGGCGACGGCGAACGCCGGTAACAGACCGTCGAAGTCGGTGTCGGCGGGATGGCGCAGAAGTCCCAGCGGAGTGCCGTCGACCCGCGCGTATCGGCGCAACCACCACGCGGTGTAACCGTCGGCGTCGGTGAGCAGGCGGCGGGTGCGCGGCGACCCGGCCAACTGCCGCAACGCTTCCGGCCAGGCGGCGTCATCGATCAGGTCCAGGTCACGGACGGCGACCAGCTCGGGCGGATCGTCCGGAAGCGTGGACCACCAGTGCTCCTCGTCGTCCAGATCGTGGTCCGGACCGGTCGGATCGGCTTCGACGATCACACCGAAATCCCAGCCGACGCCGACGGCGCGCAGCGCGTCCGCGCCGTAGCGTTCGACCAGTTCTGGGTCGACGGTGCCGAACGGCGCATCGGGCACCAGCAGCTCGCGCAGCGGCGCGCCGGGCAGCAGCAGTTCGTCGGCGGGCCGCGAGTCACCTTCGGTGTCGGGCAATTCGAGCAGCCCCAGCCAGGAAGACAGGGCCTCCCGGTCGGCATGCGCGGCTAGACGCAGGATGGCATCAGCGGTGTCCGGGTCGCCCGGATGGTCCTCCAGATCGGCACGCAAGCCCGGGTCGGTCAGGAGATCCTCGGCGGTGGCCGACCGCGCGCCGAGCCGAGCCAGCAGGGGATGCGCGGCCTCCGGATGCGCCAGCCTGGCCCAGTGCAGCGGGATCGCGACCTCGAGCTGATCGTCCAGCACCACGGTGCGCGGCCCCGTGACGAGTCTGCCGTCGGCCAACGGCACCGCCAGCGCGCCCAACTCCTCCGCCGCGAGCGGATCCACCACGAACGGTTCGAGCGCCGCGTAGAACGATCGCCACCAACTCGGCGGCCGCTCCAAGCCCCCGGACAACTCCGCCAGCCGAGCCAAGCCGAGCCGGTGCACGTCCAGCGCGCCCATGGCCTCGGTGTGCGCCCGTCCGGAGAGGTCCGGGATCACCAGGGGACCGACCACTTCATCGAGCAGGTCGGCCAATTCCGCGGTCAGACCGGCCAAGACGTACGCGCGGGTGGGGACGGCGATGTTCCCCGCTTCGACGTCGGCGACGGCACCCGATTCTCGGCCCCGCAGTTCGTCGTCCGCACCGGGAAAGGCGGGAGTGCCCGATCCGAGGTGGTCCGCGGTCAAGGGCTCGGGATCGCCTAGGCCTTCCGGGTAGGCGTGCCGGCGGGTGGCGACTACCGGCAGCCAAGAACGCGTCTGCAATTCGCGCAGCAGCGCTTCGCGCAGCAGGCCATCGGCCTCGCTGCGAGCGAACCCGGGCGTTGGTACCAGCACGAGCCGGTCGCGTGGCGGAAGAGCACGAGCGAAATCCGCGTAGCCGCGGGCCAGTTCGCCGAGCCGCGCGCCGGGCAGCAATCTGCGCCGATCCGGCTGCATCGGGATGTCGGCGATGAGCAAGGCGGGCAGGGACAGTTCCTCGTCCGATCTGGTCGGCGCGCGCAGCACATCGGGGGCGGCGGCCACCGGCCTGCCGTCACGCACCGGCAGCAACCAGCGGGCGCGCGGCGCGCGGTACTGCCACCAGGTGCGCTGTTCGCTGCCGGGGCCGTCGACATAGACCTCGTGCATACCGTCGCCCATGTCCTCGGCACTGCTGACGAATTCGTCCGTGCCGATCCGGATGCGGTGCAGGGCGGGCAGTTCCAGCAGCAGATCGACGGCTTCGGCGCGCATCGCGGCCAGCAGTGCGTCGGCGTCCACGTCCGCGCGCAGCCGCAGCACCACCTCGGTGTCGAGACCGTCCGCCGGTCGCGCCTCGATCGGCCAGGCCAACCGCAACACCGGTGCGGCGAATTCGCCCGCATCGACCGCAGGTAAACGGATCTCGTTGCGGTGCAGAGCGTTCCGGGTCTCGGCACGCGAGAACCACAGCGACCCGGAGGCCGACCGCAACTCGATGTCGTCGCTCACCGCGAGCACCGCGGTGAAACCGACACCGAATCGACCGACGGTCCCGCCGTCGGACTTCCCCGACGCGCGCAAGGCGGTGAGCGCGTGCACACCGGAGACGTCGAGCGGCGCACCGGTATTCCCGACGTGCAGGTCACGACCGTCCAGCCAGACCACGACAGCGCCGTCCACGCCCGCCCTGCGCGCGGCGTCGGCGGCATTCTGCGCCAACTCGGTCAGCAAGCGGTCCCGATAGCCCGCGCGCACCAGGTCGTTCTCGGTAGCGGCGTCCTCACGCAACCGCGTCGGCGAATCACGCCATGCGGCGAGCACCGCCGCTCGCAGCGCCGAAGTGCCGAACGGGTCGGCGGCGTCGCTCAGTTCCGCGGCGATGACCAGAACTCCGGCCGTGCCTCGGAACCCGGAGCATCAGCGATACCCGACTCGGATCGCGCGTCGGCGTCATCGGCGACCGGCGTAGCGGTGGGTTCCGGTGCGCCAGGCGTGTCCGCCTGGGACGACGATGCGGGCTCGTGCGCCTGCGACACGGCGTCGGAAGCCTCGGCCACATTCGGATCGGCTGCGACGGATTGCACCGGGGTCGACTCGACGGCCTCCGTCGTCGCGTCACTCGATCCGGCTGCTTCGCTCGACTCGACAGCGTCCGGTTCGGTCGCGCGCGCGTCGACGGCATATCGATCGTCAGAACCCGGCGACGCATCACCGCTCGTTACCCCGGGTGCACGTGATCCCGTCGTGCCCGACTCGGACTCCGCCGCACCGGCCTCGCGATCGGTCGCCACCGCGGGACGCGTGGCGGCATCGGCGTTTTCCGTATCGGCCGGCGTGACATCCGAACCGCTTTCACCGGCGTCCGCCGCTTCGTCCGTTCCGAGAGCCGGACCGGTGGCTGCGTCGTCCGTCGCCACGCTCGGCTCATCCGCGACCGTCCCGGCAGAGGCGGGCTCGTGGCCGGTCGGTGCTTCGGCGGCATCGTCCACGCTCGGCGTCGCACGCACGGCGGGCGGGATGCTCGATTCGGTGAACGCGGCGGCGGCGTCGATTTCGCCGACCTCGGCGGCGCTGACCTCGACGAACTCGACCACATCGCGGTGCGTAGCCGCCGTGCTGCCCGCGGGCTGGGCGGTCGCGCCCGAGCCCTCGACGGTGGTGCTTTCCTCCGAGGCGGCGGTGTCCTCCGTCGCCTCGTCACCTTCGACAGCCGCGAGTGCTTCCGCGATGCCGGAATGCTCGCCGCCGGCGGCGATCGCGGCGGCGTCGTCTTGGGCGAAGACCGCATCTCGAGCGACGACCGGGTTCTCGGTCACCGCAGCGTTCTCGGCGACCTCTTCGTGCCCGATCGCCGCGGTTTCCTCGATCACCGCGGCGCGCTCACCGAGTGCGGCATCCTGGCGGAACGCGGGATCGCCGGTCGTGGCGGTGGTCTCGGACCGGTCCTCCGGCGCGATGGCAGCTTCCCCGGAAACCGCAGGAGCCCGCACGTCCACAGCCTTCTCGACGACCGCGGCACCCTCGCCGGTCGAGACGTCTTCAGCAGGCGCAGCGGCCACGGCGGCATCCCCGGCCACGGCTGCGCCTTCGGCGACTCCCGGATCGGCGGCCACTGCGACATTCTCGGCGGCCGCACCGTGCGGATCGATGTCCTCGGTTGTCGGCGCTTCGTCCGCGCCCTGCGGGGCCACGCGAGAGTCGGCGGTTTCGAGCGAGATCACCTCTATGGCCGCGTCGTCGTACGCCTCGAACAGCGGCGACCCGTTACCGGCTGGAACCTCGGTATCCGAGTGCGCGCCGCAGCCATAGGCGACGTGGACAACGCGCCCGTCCGCACCCATGGCATTGCCGCAGACACCGAACGCGGCGCGCAGCGACCCGGCGAGTGGCAGATAGAAGCCGCAGGTCCCGCAGGTGGCGGGCGCGGCCTTGGCCATCTCCGAGTCGGGTCCGTGTTCGGTGTACCACCGCTCGGCGGCCTCTTCGCGGCCTTCCCTGCTCATCACCTTGGTACGGCCGAGACCGACCTCGTAGGCCACCTCGTCCACCACCGGATCGCCGGTCGCGACGTAGCCCGGCACCAGGCGTGGGTCGTCGGCGGGCGGGGCGAGCAGGTCCCCTGGCGCGAGATCCCCGGGGCGGACGCGCTGCTCCCAGGGCACGAACTCGGGCGCGACCAAGGCATCGGGCCCGGGCAGCAACGCGGACTCGCTGACCGTCGCGTGGTCGGCGTCGGGCGGGGCGGCCACCACGACCGCCCACTGCCACCCGCGGTAACCGGGGAGCGTGGCCTCGAATCGGTGGGTCGCCGCACTCTCGTCCTCGGCGATCACGCCGAGGTGCGCGCCGACGGCCGACGGTTCCAACTCCAGGAGCGCACGGCGGGCCAAATCGACGGCATCGGCCAGAATCGGCCGCACGCCGGACTCCGAAACAGAAACTGCGCTCACGGCCTACATTTTGCCGTATGGAACGCAATCGGCGTGCGTTGGCCATCAGTGTGCTGGTCGGTCTGCTCATCGTGGGTGGATGCGGCGGCGTAGCGGACCAGGCACCCAGCATGAACATCGAGGTGATCGCCACCCGGCCGCACGATACGAAGGCGTTCACCCAAGGCCTGGAGGTCGACGGCGACGTGCTCTACGAGGGCACCGGGCTGGTCGGCGCGTCCGGCGTGCGCGCGTCCCGGCTCACGACCGGGGAGGAGTTGGCCAGAACTGAGTTGCCCGCCCCGTACTTCGGCGAGGGCATCACCCTCGCCGGCGCCACGCTCTGGCAGCTGACCTGGCACGACGGCGTGGCCATCGCCCGTGACCCGGCGACGCTCGCCGAACGCGGCCGGGTGAGCTACGACGGCGAGGGCTGGGGTCTGTGCGCCGGAAACGGACGGCTGGTGATGAGCGACGGCACCGACCGCCTCACCTTCCGTGATCCGGTCACCTTCGCCCCTACCGGCTCGGTCGAGCTCGACAGTCACCACGGCGCACGCCTCAACGAGCTCGAATGCGCGGCGGACGGGTCGGTCTACGCCAACGACTGGCCCACCGACACGATCCTGCGCATCGACCCGGACTCCGGCGCCGTGCTGGCGACCGCCGACGCCGCCGGTCTGCTCCCCGCGACCGCACGGGCAGGCGCCGACGCCCTCAACGGCATCGCCCAACTGCCCGGCACCGACCGGTTTCTGATCACGGGCAAGAACTGGCCGACCATGTTCGAGGTCCGCTTCGCCCCCGCCTGAGCGTGATCGCGGGTCGCGACGACGATCGCTTTCCGCCGCCACCCCGGAGCGCGCGTGAACACCCGGCCCGAGAGTGCGCCAGAATTGGAGTCGTGACTACTCCCCGCGAACCTTCCGGTCCCGACCGTGATCGGCGGGAAGGCGAGGAGGTCCCGCCGTTCGATCGGCATCCCGGTTTCGACCGATATCCGCCACCCAATGGGCCGCGGCGCCGCAGGCCGCTACCACCGCTCGGACCGGGATCCGGACGCGCCGCCGAGCGTCATGACCAGCCGGGACCGCCGCCGAGCCCGCGACGCGACCCGCCACGGCCCGCGCAGCCTCCGCCCACCAAGCCGCTCCCGGTCGGGCCCGACGCCGAGCAGCCGAAGGCCTCCGGCCGCGCGGCTCGGCACGTCTTCCCGCACCGTCCGGAGCCGCCCCGGTACAGCGAGACACCGGCCCCCGCCGAAGGCGACCATCCCGAGACCGCCGCGCAGGATCAGGGCCGGCAACCCGAGAGCCCCGATGCCGCCGGCGCGCGGCGGATGCCACGCAAACTCACGGTCACCCGCGTGGCCGCCATGCGCGGCAGGGAACTCACCGAGAAAGGCATCGCGACCTTCCAGCGCGCGGCCAAGGCCGACGGCGCGGACAAGTCCGGCCTCACGGCGCTCACCTACGCCACCATGGCGAACTTCGCCCTGGACGCCGCCATCGCGGTGGCACTGGCCAACACCTTGTTCTTCGCCAGCGCCACCGCGGAGAGCAAGACGAAAGTCGCGCTGTACCTGCTGATCACGATCGCGCCGTTCGCGGTGATCGCCCCGCTGATCGGACCGCTGCTCGATCGCCTGCAGCGCGGTCGCCGCCTCGCGCTGGCGACGTCGTTCGCGGTGCGCGCGGTGGTCGCGGTGGTGCTGGTCTTGCAGTTCGACACCTGGGCGCTGTATCCGCTCGCGCTGTGCATGATGATCGGCAGCAAATCGTTCTCCGTGCTCAAGAGCGCGGTCACGCCCCGGGTGCTGCCGCCGGACATAGATCTGGTCCGCACCAACTCCCGCCTCACGGTGTTCGGGCTGGTCGGCGGCACCATGGGCGCCGGAGCGCTGGCCGGGTCGGCCGCGGCGATCGCGGGCTCCAACGGCGCACTGGTCTTCGCGGCGCTGATCGCTTGCGGGGGGACGTATCTGAGTCTGCGCATCCCCTCCTGGGTGGAGGTGACCGAGGGCGAGGTGCCGGCGACGTTGAGCTATCACGGCGCCGACGCGCGCACCGAGGTGCTCTCGTCCGGCGCGGAGTCGTCGATCCCGCCGCGCAAGCGCAGGCAACCGCTCGGCCGCGCCGTGGTGACCGGGCTCTGGGGCAACAGCGCCATTCGTGTCCTGACCGGGTTCCTCACCTTCTATGTCGCGTTCGTCGCCAAGGCGACAGAACACCGGCCCGCGCAGCAGGCCCTCATGCTCGGTGCGGTCGGCGCGGCCGCGGCCATCGGCAATTTCGCGGGCAATGCGACGGGCGCCCGGCTGAAACTCGGCAAGCCCTCGCTGGTCGTGCTCGGCTGCACGGCGGCGTGCGCGCTGGTGGCGCTGTTCGCGACGTTCGCCGACAACCTCCTCGGCGCGGCGACCGCGGCCCTGGTGGCGGCGGGGACGAGCGCGCTGGCCAAGGTGTCGCTGGACGCCTCGATCCAGGACGACCTGCCGCCGGAGTCGATCGCCTCCGGCTTCGGGCGGTCGGAGACCGTGCTGCAACTGAGCTGGGTCGTCGGCGGTGCGGCCGGTGTGCTGCTGCCGACCGACTACTGGAAGGGCTTCGCGGTGGTCACCGTGATACTCGTCCTCGGCTTGGTGCAGACTTTCCTCAGCTTCCGAGGCCACTCGCTACTGCCCGGCCTCGGCGGCAACCGTCCCCAGCACGCGGAGCAAGAGGTGCCGACGACCCGGCCGCACGGATATCCGGCGAGCGCGCCTCGGGCGGAGGACCCGGCGCCGCGCGACGGTGACGCCGAACGCTTTCGACGAGGGCAAGGAGACCCGATCTGGTGAGCAAGCTCAACGCACGCACGATCGCCGCGCTGGCCGCGGTCGCACTGCTCGTGCTCACCGTCGCCTTCGTGGGCGTGCTAGCGGTGCTGGTCCACGACGCCGAGAAGCCCGACGTCACCCTCACCGCCTACGCACACGGCAAGACGGTCACCGTGCGGCCGTTCAGCTACTGCTCGGTGACCATGCAGGACTGCAGCATCCTGCCCGAGGACAATGTCCCCGGCACCGTGTTCACGACGCTGAATTGCGGGCCCGACACGCCGGATTGCCACCGTGGCCGCACCGTCGACCTGGAAGTGCCCGCCGGTTACCCACTGCAGCTGTCGCTTCCGAAGAAGGTCGCCGACGCGCCTTGGCTCGCACAATTGGTCTACCTTTTGCCGAACGGCGAGAAAGTCGACCAGGTGATCAGCCGCAACGACTACCCGGACCGGGCCTTCGCCCTCACCATCGATTCCAAACCGGAGCCGGACCTGCGCCTCATCGGCGTGGAGTTCCAGCTGCCGATCCTCGCCCGCGACGAAACGGGCCGGGAGTTCTACGTGCCGCACGCCACCTGGTCGATCAGCACGGCGTAGCGAGTCTCGGACGCAACGTCTTTCGCCGACTCCGCAGACGCCGGTGCGCGTTCCGAGCGCACGGCGCCTGCACGGTGGCCGGGCAGGACTCGCCCGAAACCCGCTGCGGGTCGGATGAATCCACCGATGGACGGCCACGAACGATCGGCGTCAGAAGTCCGGCAACCGGGCTTCCCTCGACCTCCGCGGCCCCAAAACGCCTACCTCGAGTGAATTCGGCCCGACGGCCGCCCGGATGAAGCGAAATCGAGCGGAATCAGTGGTCCAGTTCGCGCGCCACCGCGCGGACGACTTCCGAGATGCGCTGCGCCGTCTTGCGATCCGGGTACTTGCCCTTACGCAGGTCCGGCTGCACCTTCGCCTCGAGCAAGGTGATCATGTCCTCGACCATGCCGTGCAGCTCGTCCGGCGTGTGCCTGCGCGCGGCAGGCTCCTTGCGCGCGTTGCGTTCCTGGCCCTGCCGGACCGACGGCGGCGCCTCGAGCAGCTTGAGGCTCAGCGCCTGGGGGCCGCGACGGCCTGCGGCCATGCCGAATTCGACGCGCTGGCCGGGCTTGAGGCCCTCGACGCCCTGGGGCAGCGCGGACGAGCGCACGTAGACGTCCTCACCCTCGTCCTGGGAAAGGAAGCCGAAGCCCTTTTCGACGTCGTACCACTTCACCCTGCCGGTCGGCACTGCGCTCACCCGTTCATCATCGAAAACTCGGACCCCTACGGCCCGAGCACATCCGTCTACCGGGCCGGTCGCGCGACCGGCCCTTTTCCTGTGCGAAAAGAACGCGCCCAGCAGGATTGCAGGACGCGATTGCTATCGAGTCTACCCCGGTGCGAATAACGCAAGCACATCAGTTTTACCGTCGAACCGTGACGAACCCTTCCGCTCCGACCCCGCCCGGCGGCGCCCCACGGCGGCGCGGCGACTGGTTGCTGCAACTCGCGCTCTCCGTGTTCGCGCTGGGATTGCTGGCTATCGTCGCGATTTTCGCGATCCCCTTGCTGACCGACGGCGAGCCGGGGCTGTGGCTCTACTTCGGGGCGATGCTCGCGCCGCTGGGGTTCGTGCTCGCGCTCGCCTTCGCGCTGCGCTCGGGCCGCCGGTCGCGCTGAAGCGGAGTGATCATCTCCGATCCGACACCGAACCGGTTACCCGATGCGATCGTTACCCACTCCAGTGTGTGATCCTCATCACATTACGAGTAGATCACGAAGCGGTGACGACCGGCCGCGGGTGCGGCCGCGGCGCCTCTAGCTGCATGAAGCCTCCTTCCCGGTCCGATATCGCGTCGAGACCCGTTGGTACACGCCGGTTACCAAATAGTGATTTTTCCCGCGGTTCGTCGTACGGTCTTATCCAGCCGGGGCACCCCCGGCGACCACCGGCCCGCCGCACCGAGCCTCGCCCCGCGGGTACCGGATCCCCCGACGGAAACGTAGGGGCGAGGGCGGAACGGACGACCTCTCAGTCCGAACCAGAACCGAAGATGTCGCAGGTGCGTCGAGAGGAAGACGAACCCGATATGAGTGGACGCCATCGCAAGCCAAGCTCGACCGGACGCACGGTAGCCAAGGTTGCCGTGACCGGAGCCATCATCGGCACCGCCGGTGTGGCCTTCGCAGGCAACGCCAGCGCGGCACCCGACTCCGACTGGGATCGACTCGCTCAGTGCGAGGCCGGCGGCAACTGGGGCATCAACACCGGCAACGGTTTCCAAGGCGGGCTGCAGTTCTCGCCCAGCACGTGGCGCGCCCACGGCGGTCAGGAATACGCCGCCAGCGCCAACCAGGCCAGCCGTGAACAGCAGATCGCGGTCGCCGAGAAGGTGCTCGCCTCGCAGGGTTGGGGCGCTTGGCCCTCCTGCTCCTCGAAGCTGGGCCTGAGCAGCGCGCCGAGCCCGCGCTCCGCGCCCGCCACCGCCGAGACCCCGCGCTGGAACCCCGCGCCGCAGCTCGCTCAGTCAGCGCCTGCCGCGCCTGCCGACACGCAGCAGATCTTCTCGGCCGTCGACCGCGCTCTCGAGGTCGTGCAGAGCCAGGGCGTCCAGGTGCCCAAGGAAGCTCTCGACTTCTTCAACGCCGCCAAGTCCAGCGGAGTCACCCTCGACCCCGCGATCGTGAACTTCTACGAGGCGAACAAGGGTCTGCTCCCCTCCTGACCCGAAGGCTTCAGCAAGAAGGGCCCCGCATCAACGTGGATGCGGGGCCCTTCTCCGTAGCCGAGAACGTTCCGGTCGCGCGCTCAGCGGTTGATCACCGTGTTCGGGTGCATGTAAGGCAACTGCTCAGCCGGGACCGGGAACTCGGTGTCCTCGCCGTAGGGCGAGAGACCACCGGATCGGGCCGAAGAGAGCTCGGTGACCGCGGGGTCACCGTCGGCGACCTTCGGCCAGCCGTTGTCGACGTAGGATTTCTTCGATTTGTTCACCACGGCCCCATGCTAGCCCGGCCGCTCAACCAGGATGCCCCGCAGCCCGTAGCTCCGGACGTCGGCGGGCGATCGCCCAGCATCGTAGGCTGGATCGGATGACCGTGACCGACTCCCTTGCCGGATGGCTCGGTGCCCGCAGTGATGCCCAGCTCGTGACGCTGCTGCAGCTTCGGCCCGACCTGGCCGTCCCGCTGCCCTCCGCCATGGCCGTGCTCGCCGCCCGCGTCGAACAGCGCGCGTCGGTGCTGCGCGCCACGGAGGACTTGAACACCCTCGAATTCGCCATCGTGGAAACCCTTGCGATGCACGGGGTGACGCGCACCGACGGCGGCACGCTGCGCCGCGCCGAGTTGCATGTGCAATTGAGCGAACGGGTGCCGGCCGCCGCGATCGATGAGGCGCTGGAGCGGCTGACCGCTCGCGCGCTGGTCTGGATCGACGCCGAGCAGGGACTGCACCTGATTCCGGCGGCCGCCGAGGCGTTGCCGTGGCCGATCGGCACCGCGACCGAGATCCCCGACGCGCTCACCGAACCCGAGGTGGTCGCGGCGCTGCCCGAGCTGCCGCCCGCCGAACGGTCCCTGCTGGACAAGTTGGCCGCGACAGGGCCTCGTGGCCGCACCAAGGACGCCGCACCGGGCACTCCGGCCGAGCGGCCGATCCAGCGGCTGCTGGCGCGCAGGCTGCTGCACCGGATCGATGACGAGACCGTCGAACTCCCGGTCACCGTCGGCCAGGTGCTGCGAGGGGAACCGGTCACCCACCCGCATGCCCTGACGCCGCCGCGACCGGAGCCGGCGAAATACCCGCCCGCCGATGTGAACGCGGTCGCGGCGGGCGAGGTCGGCGAGCTGCTGCGGCACTGCGCGGCCGTGCTCGAGGTGCTCGGCCATGCCCCGGCTCCCGCGTTGCGCGCGGGCGGCCTGGGCGTGCGCGAGCTGCGCCGCATCGCCAAGCAGGTCGGTGTCGACGAGCCGAGGGCGGGTTTGCTGGTCGAGCTGCTGGCGGCCGCGAAATTGATCGAGAAGGGTTTGCCGGACCCGCCACCGGACTTCGAGACGACCGACGACTTCTGGGCGCCGACGCCACTGGTGGACGCCTGGCTGGAAGCGCCGCCCGCCCGGCGCTGGGCCGCCCTCGGACTGACCTGGCTCGAATTGGATCGGATGCCGTGGATGATCGGCATGCGCGACGCCAACGACAAACCGCTGGCCGCGCTGTCGCTGGAACTGCGCACCCCGACCGCGCCGCGCGACCGGCACGCGATCCTCGCCCTGCTGGCGGAATATCCGTCCGGCACCGCGCTGGCCCCAACGGAAATCGGCCGGGTACTGGCCTGGCGGCAGCCGCGCAGGCGCAGGAATTTCCGGCCGGAGGTGGTCGAACAGACGCTGGCCGAGGCGGCGGCGCTCGGGTTGATCGGCCGCGGCGCGCTCGGCTCGGCGGCGCGGGCGCTGCTGCACGCGGCGCCGACCAGCGTGGCCGACGCCGAGGCGGAGATGGAGGCGGCGCTGCCGGAGCCGGTGGACCACGTGCTGGTGCAAGCCGATCTCACGGTGATCGCACCCGGCCCGTTGACCACCGATCTCCAGCGTCGCGTCGCCCTCGTCGCCGACGTCGAATCCGCGGGCGCCGCAACGGTATACCGGATCGGAGAGTCCTCGGTGCGGCGCGCGCTGGACGCCGGGCTGACGGCGGCGGAGCTGCACGCGCTGTTCGCCGCGCATTCCCGGACGCCGATCCCGCAGGCACTGACCTATCTGATCGATGACGTGGCCCGGCGTCACGGCCAGTTGCGCGCGGGTATGGCCCAGTCGTTCATCCGCAGTGACGACCCGGCGCTACTGGCCCAAGTACTGTCCGCGCCGGTGGCGAGCGCGCTGGCGCTGCGATCCATCGCCCCGACCGTCGCCATCGCCCAAGCGCCGCTCGGCGAACTGCTCGAGCAGCTGCGCGCGGCCGGTTTCGCGCCCGCGGGTGAGGACTCGAGCGGCGCGATCGTCGATCTGCGGCCGCGGGGCGCGCGGATCTCGGTGCGGCCCGTCGCACGGCAGCCGTATCGGCCGACACCGCCCAGCACCGAACAACTCGAACTGCTCGTCACGGAATTACGCGCGGGCGAACGCGCCGCCAGTGCCCGGTCCGGTCAAGCGGTACGCACGGACGGCACGCGGACCAATACCGCCGCCACCCTCGCCCTGTTGCAGCTCGCGGCGCGGGTGCGACGGTCGGTGAACATCGGCTACGTCGACGCCCAAGGCGTCGCTTCCCAACGGGTGGTGGAGCCGTTGAAGGTGGGCAACGGGCAGCTGGACGCGCTGGACCCGGTCACCGGCGCGGTCCGGCACTTCACGCTGCACCGGATCGCGTCGGTTGCCCTGCTGGAATGATCAGCCCTTGGGCTTGGCGGTGCAGAAGGTGACCTTCGGGTCCGTTTCGATGAGGCGGAAGCCGTCGGCGTCCTGGTCGCACAGCAATTCGTCGGCCTTGCCGTCGATCCGCTTCAGCACCTTGAAGGTGGCGTCCGAGGCAGCGCAGTCGACGTGCTTGTATCCGGTCGTGCTGCTCTCGTTGTAGCAGCTGCCTTCCTTGAAGTTCGGGGCCAGGCACAGGAAGGCGGTGGTACCGCCGGCCAGGGTCTCCTCGTAGGAGGTGTAGTCGGCGGCGCAGTCGGTCTTCTTGTCGTAGGACTGCGCGACCTTGTACACGGCTTTGTCCGACGAGCAGTCGACCGGTTCGGTCTTGGAGTCGACCGCCGAGCCCTCGATGACGTTGATGCAGTCGCCGGCCTTGGCCTTGGCGGTGTCCGACTTACCCGCGTCCTCGATCAACGAACAGCCGGCCACCGTGACCACCACCGCGGCCACCGCGACGAGGGCGAGCACGATCCGTGCCAGCAACCTCGCTCCTGGAAACTTCACCTGAAAACCTCTCTCACCGAAACGTTCACGTGCTCGTGAACGCGGTGAGGATACCCGCACGACCTGAGCGGCCGCATCAGCCCGCGGGCGACCTGGCACGGGGGCGGCCTAGATGCTGTGCGTGCCGTACAGCCCCATGAGCGCGTAACCGAGGATGCTGGGGAGCAGACGGCCGAGCAAGAAGAACGCAGAGTAATTCACTAGCAACGCCTTTCGCGTATTCCATGCAACTGGACTCTTGTCCGGTATGCGGAGTGTGTCGTCGCCCGAGACCGAGTCGTTACGCTTGGGCAGTATGACGGTCGAGGACGTCGCACGCGACCTGTACGGGTTGGCGCCCGCGGATTTCGTCGCGGCGCGCGCCGACCGGGCGGCCGCCGCGAAACAGTCGGGTGACAAGCAACTGGCGGCCGCCATCGGCAAGCTGCGTAAACCCACCCTGACCGCGTGGGCGGCGAACCTGCTGTCCAGGGCGGCGCCCGAGGACGTGGCCGCCCTGCTGCGGCTGGCCGCCGCGCTGGCCGCCGCGCAGCGAAAACTCTCGGCCGAACAGCTGCGCGAGCTGACCGCGCAGCGCCAGCAACTGGTCAACGCCCTCGCCAAGAAGGCGGGGGCGCTCGCCGCCGAACACGGGCATCCGGTCGGCGAGAACGTCGTCCGGGAGATCGGCCAGACCTTGACCGCCGCACTCGCCGATCGGGACGTAGCCGATCGGCTGCGTGCCGGAACACTCGCTACGGCCGCGAGCTACGAAGGCTTCGGACCGAGTGGACCGGGTCTGCTCGCGGTGCCCGAACGGGCCACGCGGCCCGGACGAGCGGCCGTGCGGCAGCCCGACGACAGCGCGCGCCGAGAACTGCGGGAGGCCGAGGAGGCGCTCGAAACCGCCCGTGCCGAGGAGGATTCGGCCGGAGCCGCGTTCGAAGAAGCGACCGGAGAACTGTCCTCGGCCGAGGAACGCGTCGCCGCGCTGCGCGACGAGCTCGAGCACGCCGAACAGCAGCGGCAGTTCCGCAAGTCGGCCGAGCGGTCGGCGAAGGACGAGTTGCACGCGGCGCGCCGTCAGGTGGAGCGAGCCGAACGCAGGCTGGCGAAGGCCAGGCAGCGCGCCGGGGACGACTGACGGGTCAGCTGCGCAGGACGCCCGGAAACAGGTACTCCTCCGGCGGCGGCGCGGTGGTGTTCAGCCACGCGTGGAAGAACCCGGTCAGGTCCATGGGTGAGCGGGACTGCACGAAAGCGCGGAATTCTGGCATCGAGGCATTGCCGTAGGCATGCGCGGCGAGGAAGTCCCGAACAGCCGCGAAGAACACCTCGTCGCCGATCTGCTTGCGCAGCGCGTGCAGGAACAGCGGGCCACGGTAGTAGACGGAGGTGAACTCCTTTCCCACGCCGGGGTCCTCCAACGGGATGTTCCAGTACTTCTCACTGTCGCGGTATTTGCGGATGGTCTCGCGGTACTGGTCGTCGACGTTCTTGCCGTCCATCCGCTCCGGCCACAGGTAGTCGGCGGTATAGCTGGCGAAGCATTCGTTCAGGCAGATGTCCGACCACCGGCGTATCGACACCCAGTCGCCCCACCACTGGTGCGCGATCTCGTGCACGACAGTCTGCAGATCGATCGACGGCGCGTAGAGCGGGCGGGTCTGGGTCTCCAGCGAGAACGTGATGCCCGCGTCCACGTGGATGCCGCCTGCGGCCTCGAACGGGTAAGGGCCGTAAATCTTTTCGGCGAAGTCGAGGATCTCCGGCAGGCGCTGTTCCAGCTCGCGCTGATCCTGCTCCACATTCGGGGCGAACGCGCTGATCAGCGGAATGCCGTTAGCCCTGCGCTGCTCGAGGTAGTCGAACTTGTCGATCGCGACCGTGGTCAGATAGCCGACCACCGGCTTGGCGTTGAACCAGCGGACCGTCCGCTTGTCGCCGCGCACCACGTCCTCGATGCGTACGCCGTTGGAGATCACCTCCCACTCCGCGGGAACGGTGGCGTTCAGGCTGAACGTGGCCTTGTCCAGCGGGGTGTCGTTGAGCGGGTACCAAGTCGTCGCCGAGTGCGGCTCACCGGCGACGAACGCGCCGCCGCTGGGTGCGAAGGTCCACCCCTCCCCTTCGGCGTTCACCGCGGGGCCCGCGTAGTCCACCGTGACGGTGAACGGCAGGCCTGGCAGCAGCGGCAACGTCGGCGTGACGGTCAACTCGTGCTCGCCGTTGCGGTCGAAGTCGGCGGGCAGCCCGTTGACCGCCACCTCGCGCACATCGGGCCCCGCGTAATCGAGGTTGAACACGCGCAGGGGCTGGGTGGCGTGCGCGGTGATCGTGGTGGTGCCTGCCAGTTTCCGGCTGGGCGGGTCGTAGTCGATGCCGACGTCGTAGTGCTGGACGTCGTAGCCACCGTTGCCGTCGAGCGGATAGTACGGATCGCCCAAGCCCGGCGCGCCGACCAGTGGGTCCGGGGGCGGCTCCGCGTGCGCGGGCACCTGAGACACCGCGGCGAACACACACGCGACCGCGGCGCACATCCGGCCGGACAACCACATACGGACAACCACCCCTTTCCACCCCGCCTCCCGCCGGTACCGGCGCACCGACTTCGCTGGATGGTAGCGGCTTCAGTCGCCGCTTCCGGTCAGCGCCACCGACGCGCCGACACCGAAGATCATCACCCCGCCCGCGCCGCCGATCGCCTCCAGCCTGCGCGGCGACTTGGCGAACCAGGACCTCGCCGAGGCGGCCAGCAGTGCCCACGCGCTGTCGGAGACCAGCGCGATGGCCAGGAAGACCGTGCCGAGCAGCAGGAACTGCCACGACAGCGACCCGGAGGCCGGGTCGGCGAAGTGCGGCAGCACCGCGGAGAAGAAGACGATCGCCTTGGGATTGGTGAGCCCGACGACGGCGCTCTGCCGCAGCACCCGCGTGTTCGGGGCCGGTTCGACCGCGGCGCCCAGCGCCTCGCGCAACGCCGAACGCTGACGGATCGCTTGGATTCCGAGATACATCAGATACAGCGCACCCGCGAACTTGACCACGGTGAGCGCCAACGCCGACGCGGTCAGTAAAGCGCCGAGCCCGATCGCGACCAGGACCAGTGCCGCGTAGACGCCCATGGCGTGCCCGAGCACCGACAGCAGGGCCGCGCGCCGGCCGAGCGTGAGCGCGCGACCGACCGTGAAGAGTACGCCGGGACCGGGCACGACGATGATGACGACCGCGGCGGCGACGAATGCCAGCAGATTGGACGCTGGAACCATCCTTCGAGTCTAGGCGACAGCGCAACCGATAAACCCCGCGGACACAGCCGGATTCAGGAGCCGAGTTCGCCCGGTAGCTGGTGCGGATCGAGCAGCAGGCGTTTCGTGGTGGTGCGCCGCACCTTCTCCGCGAGCGCGAGGTTGTCGGTGAGCAGCCGCCACTCGGTCTCGCTGATCGCGGCGCGGGCGCGGGCGATGACCGAGTCGTCGGTCGTGCCCCAAGCGATCGGCATGGCGCTCACCGACTGCCAGCGCTGACCCACCTGGCGCGGCGCGCGGTCGGTCCGCACCGCGACCGACGGCACGCGCTCCCCGGCCCTGGCCTGGTGACCGGGCAGGTCGCGGACCTTCCTGGTCACCAAGGCGTAGCGCGGATCGCGCGTATCCGGCGCGGACACATCGACCAAAGCGAGCAGCACGACACCCGACGGGCGCGCCTCCGAAACCACCGCGGGTACCAGCTCACCGTCCGCGTAGAGCTTGTCGATGCTGGAATGCCACGGTGTCCACAAGGCCACCCACAGCGCCGTCACCGTGCCGAGCGCGAAGGCGACCGCGAGCAGATACGCCCACGGATGGTCCAGCCAGATCAGCAACGCCGTGCCCGCCGCCGCGACCACCGTGGCGGCGATCGCCAGCAGGCGCAGGCGGCGAAGGTCGGCGAAGACTTCGTTCACCGCGTGGGCGTGCTTGCGGTCCACCGCGAATTCGAAGTGTCGCACGCCCTTATTCCTAGCACAGTTTGTGGAGGGGATGCCTCCGCTTATCCGATGGCGGGTCCGAGCAAGTCGTCGGCATCCGTGATGCGGTAGGCGTACCCCTGTTCGGCGAGAAAACGCTGGCGATGCGCGGCGTATTCGGCGTCCAGGGTGTCGCGCGCGACGACCGAGTAGAAATGCGCCTGTCCGCCATCGTGTTTCGGACGCAAGAGCCGCCCGAGACGTTGCGCCTCCTCCTGTCGCGAGCCGAAGGTACCCGAAACCTGGACGGCCACGGACGCTTCCGGCAGATCGATGGAGAAGTTCGCCACTTTGCTCACCACGAGCACCGGAATCTCGCCGCGCCGGAACGCGTCGAAGAGTTCCTCCCGCTCCTTGGTCTTCGTCGACCCTTGGATCACGGGTGCGTCGAGCGCGACCCCGAGTTCGTCCAGTTGGTCCAGGTACGCGCCGATGACCAGGCTCGGCGCATCCTGGTGCTGAGCCAGGATCGACTCGACCACGGCGATCTTGGTGTGTGCGGTGGAGCACAGCTTGTAGCGCTCCTCCGGCTCGGCGGTCGCGTAGGCCATCCGCTCGGCGTCGGTCAGCGTGACCCTGACCTCGATGCAGTCGGCCGGAGCGATCCAGCCCTGGGCCTCGATGTCCTTCCACGGCGCGTCGTAGCGCTTCGGGCCGATCAGCGAGAACACGTCGCCCTCGCGGCCGTCCTCGCGCACCAGGGTGGCCGTCAGGCCGAGCCTGCGGCGGGACTGGAGATCCGCGGTCATCCGGAAGACCGGCGCGGGCAGCAGGTGCACCTCGTCGTAGATGACCAGCCCCCAGTCGCGGCTGTCGAACAGTTCCAGGTGCTTGTACTCGCCCTTGGTGCGCCGAGTGATCACCTGGTATGTGGCGATGGTGACCGGGCGGATCTCCTTGCGCTCCCCGGAGTACTCGCCGATCTCGTCCTCGGTGAGCGAGGTGCGGGCGAGCAGTTCACGCCGCCACTGCCTGCCCGCCACCGTGTTGGTGACCAGGATCAGCGTGGTGGCCTTCGCCTTGGCCATCGCGGCAGCGCCGACCATCGTCTTGCCCGCGCCGCAGGGCAGCACCACCACCCCGGAGCCGCCCGCCCAGAACGAGTCGGCGGCCATCTGCTGGTAATCGCGCAGATGCCAGCCGTCGGTCGCGTAGTCGAGGTCGATCGGGTGCGCCTCGCCGTCGACGTAACCCGCGAGGTCCTCGGCGGGCCAGCCGATCTTCAGCAGCGTCTGCTTGATCCGGCCGCGCTCGGACGGGTGCACCACCACCGTGTCGTCATCGATGCGCGCGCCGAGCATGGGCGCGATCTTCTTGTGCCTGAGCACCTCCTCCAGCACCGCGCGATCCAGGCTGACCAGCGTCAACCCGTGGGCTGGATGCTTCACCAGCTGCAACCTGCCGTAGCGCGCCATGGTGTCCACCACGTCGACCAGCAACGGCTGCGGCACCGCGTACCGGGAGAAGCTGACCAGCGCGTCCACCACCTGTTCGGCGTCGTGCCCGGCCGCGCGCGCGTTCCACAGCGCCAGCGGCGTCACCCGATAGGTGTGCACGTGCTCGGGCGCCCGCTCCAGCTCGGCGAACGGCGCGATCGCCTGCCGCGCGGCATCGGCCAACTCGTGGTCGACCTCCAGCAGCAGCGTTTTGTCACTCTGCACGATCAGCGGACCGTCGTTCACAGTCCCTCCTCAGCTAGATTCCCCGCCATTCTCCCCGACCCCTCCGACAACCCGCAGGTTACCGGCCCTTCCCGCAGGGCGCGGGTGCGGCAGCGATCGGATGCAACGCCGGAAGAGCGCGATGTCTTCCCGCGGACCGCACCGGGACGACTCAGCCGCGCGCGAGCGCCCGTTCGGTGAGCGCGCCGACGACCGGGGCGAGCGTCGTGGCGTAACCGCTCGTCAGGTGATTGTCGTCACGGTAGACGAGGGTGTTCCCGACGATGACGGGACAGCGGGCGGTGGTGCAGAACAGCGCGGTCAGATCAGCGTACTGGCCGCCGCCCGCCGTAGCGGCCGCGCGCTCGGCGGCGATGCCCGCCTCGTCGACCGCCACCGCTCGGGCGGGGGCGCATGCGGAGGCGTCGTCGATGTGCTCGGCCACGCACGCCGGCACGGTGGCGTGTGGATCGGGGATGCCGCCGAGCACGAGGACGGCCGCGCCCGACTCGCGCAGCTGGGCGACCAGGCGACGCACGCCGTCGATCCACGCCGGGTCGTAGGTCACGAAGCCGAAGTCGCCGCCGTAGCGGCGGGACATGCCGACCACGATCAGCCGGGGCCGTTCGTGCCGTAACCGGGTCATGATCTGCCCGCGCCACTGTTCGCATTCGGTATACGTCCGCCCCAGGTAGGGGCTGGTGATGGGCAGATCGAGCAGCGGGCAGGTGACCTTCGCCATGGTCTCCAGCCGCCAATGGTGCGCTACCGACATGTTCTCGAACGCCGGTTGCCACATCGCCGCGTGGGAATCGCCGACCAACGCGACCGTGGTGGACGAGGCGGGATCGCCGGAGGCGCACTCCCCTTGGCCCACGTCAGTCCAGGAACGGAAGCAACCGTTGTCGAACACCTCCGCTCGGTCGCCGCGCGCGTTCGACAGTGCCGGCGTGAGATTCGACGGGACGTCGCGGACCTCCGCCGAGGCGGCGACCGCCGCTTGGGTCTGCGCGGTCAGCTGCTCGATCGCGGCATCGTAGGGGTCGGCGGTGGGAGTGGCCGGTGCGGCCGGTGTCGTCAGTGTGAGACTCCGCGCCGCCGTGCCGTGTCCGACCGGAGGGGGTACGAGCACGAGTAGCGCGGCCGCCACACCGATGGCCAGCGCGGTGCTCACACCACCGCAGGCGAGGCTGAGCCGGCCCGAACCGCGCAGGCGGGCCGCGAAGCGGACCGGGTTCTCGATCAACCGCTGAGTGAGCACGGCGAGCCCACCGGCCATGGCGACCGCGCCGAGTGCGCCGACCAGCCCGAGCGGGCGGCCGAGCGCATGCGGGGCCAGCACCAACACCGGCCAGTGCCAGAGATACCAGGAGTAGGACAGCCTGCCGACGGCCTGCATCTCGGGTACCGCCAGGACGCGACCGACGCCGAATCGCGGTGCGACACAGCCGCTCGCGATGACCAGGACCGCGCCGAGCACGGGCAGCAGCGCCGCGATGCCCGGATACGGGGTCTTCTCGTCGAGCCGAACGCAGGCCACGACGATCAAACCGGCTCCCGCCCACCCCGCGCAGGTGGCCACCGACTTCGGCAACCGGGACCAGAGCGCGGCCGACAGCGCCACCATGCCGCCCGCGGCCAACTCCCAGGCCCGAGTGGGCAGCGCGAAAAACGCCCACGGTGGCATGGTGCGGGTCCAGGTCAGCGCGACCGCGAAAGAGAGCGCGGCGACGACGACGAGAACGATCAGGTACGGCAGCGCGGTCGCCGAACCGCTGCGGCGCCGTCGCACGAGCCGAGCCGTCGTGATCACCAGCGCGGGCCAGATCAGGTAGAACTGCTCCTCCACACCGAGCGACCAGAAGTGCTGAAACGGTGAAGGCGGCGCGTCCGCGGCAAGGTAGTCGGTGCCCTGCAGGGCGAAGCGATAGTTCCCGGCGTACAGCGCGCTCGCGATCCCGTCGCCGAGCGCTTGGCGGCCCTGCAACGGCGGCAGCAGCACGGCCGCGCCGATCGCCGTGGCGACCAGCACGACCCCTGCGGCGGGCAGCAGCCTGCGCGCTCGCGCGCCATAGAACCGGACGAGCCCGACAGTGCCGTCGGCCGCCGATTCCCGATACAGCATTCCCGTGATGAGAAAACCGGAAATCACGAAAAATACGTCCACACCGGCAAATCCCCCACCGATTCCCGGCACACCGGCATGAAAAAGCACTACGGCCAGTACCGCGACCGCCCGCATTCCTTCGATGTCCCCCCGAAATGCCGCCCCCGGCGACACTCCGTCGATCAGCTCCGCCCGCCGATTTCCCAACCCGCTGACCGTGGCCGCCATGCGCAGCATTGTCATCGGTCCGGCCGGACAAGTCCCGCCGACTCGCCGCCGGGCATGCGCCTCGGCCGGGGTGTCCGCGCGCTGCGCCTATTCCATCCAACTCATTGCACGCCACACCGGCACAATCCCGAGCTTGCGGTAAGACAACACTTTTCGATCCGATCGTCCGATTTGTCGACGCCTACATGAACAGACGACACCAGGTCTCCCGGCGCTGCCACGATGCCCTCCTGCGGCCGGTACGCTTGTCCGGAATACGACCTCGAGGGGGCACGGTGAGCGAGCTCGAACTTGATCCGGTCCAGACGCGAGAGATGGCGGGGGCAGTACGTGGCCACGCCGACGCGATACGGCAGTCGGTGCCCCTGGCGAGGGATGTCGTCGCTGTCGAAACCATGCGCGACTCCCAGGTCGAGGTCCTTACCAAATTCCAGACCGCACCGTCGAGTGCTCCCGCCACGCTGTGGCCCTCCGGTTTGGTCCTCGATCGCATCCGTGCCGTCCGCCCGGACTTCCAACCCATCCTGATGACGCCCGAAGAGATAGCGCTGCTCTCATCACGAGTCGCCCGGCCGGGAACCACTGGGATAGGTGAAATCAGGGATTTCTTCGAGATAAAAGCGCAGGCTGAGGACGCTGCCGAGAAGACCTACACCAACCCGGACCAGAACGCGCTCAACGACGGCCACGGCGACGCATTCCGGCACATGTACTGGAATGCGCTCATGACACAGCGCTACGGCGCGGAGTGGACCGAAAACTATGGTGCCGCGCATGAAGGCCTCGGCGCGAACCCTCCCACGCGAGAAGCGATGGATCTACACAACAACGCGATCGGCAGGCAGATCGCCATCGACAATCCGAATGCCGCACCGGAGGAACTACAGCGATTGGTATATCAACGAATCAAGGAGGGTGGCGCGATCGTGCTCGATCCGAGCGGCCAGGTCGCATGGAGCAACCAGGTCGAAGTGGGCAAGAACGGGCACCCGGCGCGTGCTGACATCCCGCTTCCGGCAGGTCGGTGATCCATGGGTCATCTGCTCCGGATCACGGCTGTAATTCTGGGCCTGCTGGCCGGTGCGGCATGCTCCACGTCGGAGGACCGCGGTGCGACCGCTTCGCAGTGCTCGGCCAACTTCGATCTGGAGTCGCGCGCCGAGCCGCTGGGTTCCGCGACCGAATTGCGGCGCTCCATCAGAGAGCGGGCTGCGCAGCCGGGAACCTATTCGCTGCGGGCGCTGACCGAAGCCGCAGGGTGGGATGATCAGTGGGATCGCGTCGTCATAGCGTCTTCCGGGCTTCCAGCAGAGAAGCTGAACTCGGCAGCGAATCTTCCCGGATACTGCTGGTCCAACCTCCCGGACTCCGGGTTCGACCGGCCCATCGATAATTTCTACGTCTTCATCACGGGCTCTACTCCCACACAGGTAATTCGCGCCGCACAGGGCTCCGAGCTCTTCCGAGGCGTGCGTAGCGGTGAGGTACTCGGACCGGAGTCCCGCTTCCAGTCGGTTCAGCCGCCGGCCCAGCTGCAGAAGCCGTATCTGGAATTGACGCAGGGCTGATCGGAAGCACGGTACGCGTTGCCTCACGTCCAGCAGGTGTCGAGTGGACCGCGACAAGGAGCGGTGGGGCGGGCGAGGATCGGGGCATGATCGAGATGGCGGCGGTGGCCGGGGTCGCGGTGGCGGCGTTGGGCATGGTGCTCACGCCGGGGCCGAACATGATGTATCTGGTGTCGCGGACGGTGTCGCAGGGGCGACGGGCCGGGTTGGTGTCGTTGGCGGGGGTAGCGGCGGGGTTCGGGGTGTATCTGGCGGCCGCGACGGCGGGGATCACGGCGGTGTTCGCGGTGGTCCCCGGCCTGTACCTGGCGGTGAAGCTGGCCGGAGCCGCGTACTTGGGTTGGCTGGCCTGGCAGGCGCTGCGACCGGGCGGCGGCTCGGTCTTCGCGCCCGCGGCGCTGTCCGCGGACCCCATCCGGCGGTTGTTCACGATGGGGCTGGTCACCAACCTGCTGAATCCGAAGATCGCGATCATGTACATGGCGCTGATCCCGCAGTTCGTCACGCCGGAGCACGGGAAAGTGTGGTTGCAGAGCCTGTGCCTGGGCACGGTGCAGATCGCGGTGGCGCTCACCGTGAACGGCTTGATCGTCCTCGGGGCGGGCGGTCTGGCGACGTTCCTCGCCGCCCGGCCCCTGTGGCTGCGCACCCAGCGATACCTCACCGGCACCATGCTCGGCGCCATCGCCGCCTTGCTCGCCACCGACCGCGCCCGCCCCATCCCGGCCTGAGCCGAACGGCCTCGACTCAGCGCTGATCGGCCGGATTCGCCAACCGGTAGCGCAGTTCCACGAACTGACCGGCCTGCTGCACCGCGGTGAGCCGCATCCGGCTGGAAAGGATGCGTCGCGGCAGCAGCGGGGCGCCCGCGCCCAACGTCACCGGAGCGACGCTCACCATGACGTCGTCGAGCAGGCCGGCGTCGGCGAATTGCCCGGCCAGGTCCCCGCCTCCGACGATCCAGATATCGCGGGCGCCGGCCGCCGCGGCCATCTCCCGGTGCACCGACTCGACCGGCCCTGCGACGAACCGCAGATTCGCGTCCGGTATCGCGGGAAGATCCCGGTGGGTGAAGACCCAGCACGGGAGGTCGCCGTAGTACTTACTCCAGTTCTCCGGTGGTTCGTTCGCCACGACCCATTCGTAGGTGGTCGCGCCCATGCACATGGCGCCTACCTGCGCGAGGAAGCCCGCCATGCCCGCCTGCGCCTCGTCCGCTCCATCTACCTCGAAAAGCCAGGTGAGCGAGTTCTCCGTGTCGGCGAGATATCCGTCGAGACTGGTTGCCGTGTAGTACTGAGTTGCCATGCCGTGCACGTTGCCAGCGAAACATGACAGTTCACGTCATGGTTCGGGATCAACCGTGACGCAACCGGCGGACCCCTTCGTCGAGCGTTTCGTCGCGCTTGCAGAAGGTGAACCGGACCAGATGACTCCAGGCGGCCGTGTCGTCGGCGAACGCGCTGACCGGCACCGCCGCCACGCCGAGCCGCTTGGGCAACTCACGGCAGAAGGTCAGGCCGTCGGCGGCGCCGAGCGGCGTGATATCGGCGACGACGAAGTAACCGCCCGCGCTCGGGTATACCCGCAGACCGGTATCGGCGAGCGCCGCGGAGAGGCGAAGCCGTTTCTCCGACAAGGAGTCCCGCAGCTTGCCGACCCATTCCAACTCGTGGTTGATCGCGTGCGCGACGGCGGGTTGGAACGGCCCGCCCGCCACGAAGGTCAGGAACTGTTTGGCGGCGAGCACCCCATCGATCAGGTCGGCGGGCCCACACGCCCACCCGGTCTTCCACCCGGTGACGCTGAAGGTCTTCGCCGCGCTGGAAACCACGACCGTCCGCTCGGCCATGCCAGGCAAGGTGGCCAGGCTGATGTGCTCGGCGCCGTCGTAGACCAGGTGCTCGTAGACCTCGTCGGTGAGCACCAAAATGTCATGCTCGCAGGCGATCTCGGCGATGGCGAGCAGGTCCGCGCGTCCGAGGACCGTGCCGGTCGGATTATGGGGCGAGTTGACGATGAGCATCCGGGTGGCCGGGGTGATGGCCGCGCGCAGACTGTCCAAGTCCAGGACGAACCGATCTCCGTCGGCCACGAGACGCGCCGTGCGCCGTCGGGCGCCGGCCAGTGCCACGGCCGCGGCGTACGAGTCGTAGTACGGCTCGATCAGCACTACCTCCTCGCCCGGCTCGACCAAGCCGAGCACCGCCGCGCTGATCGCCTCGGTCGCACCCACGGTCACCAGCACTTGTGAATCGGGATCGTAGGAGGTTCCGTAGCGCCGGGCCCGGTCGTCGGCGACGGCTCGGCGCAGCACCGGCATACCGCGTCCCGGCGGGTACTGGTTGAGTCCGTCGGCGATGGCGCGGCGCGCCGCTTCCAGCATGCTCGCGGGCCCGTCGGTGTCCGGGAACCCCTGGCCCAGGTTGACCGCGTCGTGCCGAACGGCGAGTTCGGTCATCTCGGCGAAGATAGTGGACGCGAAAGGGCGCAGACGGGCAACGGTCGGATGTCGCGAGGGCATATCCGGAGACTAGTCCAGCGGTCCACCGCACAACCGGGCTCAACCCAGTCGGACGCCACCCAGCTTGGCCGGATTCGCCACGTCGTAGGCGCCCCAGACCAATCCGTCCCGAACCGTGAAGCCGACGACTCGCGCGGGATAACCGCCCCTGCCCTCGGTCTCCGGACGCGCCGCGACGCTGATACCCAATTGCCCGTTCACCGAGACGAACGCGTACACCTGCGAGGCGTCCTCGAGCCCGTACTTGCGCACCAGGCCCAGATAGAAACGGGCGATGCGATCCGCGCCGTGCAGGACGTTGATCGCGGTGGCGGTGGTGCCGTTGGCATCGCCGATCATCATCGCGTCCGGATGCAGCGCCGCGGCGACGGCGGCCACGTCACCCGTGCTCAGCGCGACGAGGAAACGCTGCACGGCGGCCTCGTGCTCGGCGTCGGGCACCGGTTGCGGCGTCTGCGCCACCGCCTTGCGGGCACGCACCGCCAGCTGCCGCGCCGCGTCGGCGGAGATGCCGAGGATGTCGGCGATCTCGTCGAACGGCACCGACAACCCGTCGTGCAGCACGAAGGCCACCCGCTGCGGCGGCGTCAGGGTGTCCAGC
Organism: Nocardia sp. NPDC051929; assembly: GCF_044548645.1. Classification (NCBI taxonomy): domain Bacteria; kingdom Bacillati; phylum Actinomycetota; class Actinomycetes; order Mycobacteriales; family Nocardiaceae; genus Nocardia; species Nocardia sp. NPDC051929. Next base: position 191,477 of record NZ_JBIUCG010000001.1, read on the forward strand.
ACGATCAGCGCGGCGAACCGGCACTCCTGCTTGCGCACCACGGCTTCCAACGGGTCGGGAGCGCTCGACGGTGTGCGAGCGGTGACCACGGGTTCCGGCAGCCACTGGCCCACATAACTCTCCCGCCGCGCCGCGGCGCTCCGCAGACGATCCAGGCAGATCCGGCTCACCACGGTGGTCAGCCAAGCTCGCAGATCATCGATCTCGGACTGGTGCGCGCCCGCCAAGCGCAACCAGCTCTCCTGCACCGCGTCCTCGGCATCGCCGACGCTGCCCGTCAGTCGATAGGCGACCGAGAGCAGATGCGCTCGATGTGACTCGAACAGGTCGGAAAGCAGCGCGGCAACCATCGACGGGAAGTCTACGGTCCGATTCGCATCATCCCGGCATCGGCGGCCTGCGCCGGACAAACCGGATGATCCACCGGCCGCTTCCGTGACAGCATGGCGCGATGGAACACCGCGTGCTGTCGAACGGAACGATCTGGCTGTCGGCTCCGACGGCGGACGATGTCGACGCCATCACCGAGTGCTGCCAGGACCCGGCCATCGCGGAGTGGGTGACCATCCCGGTGCCGTACGTCCGGGACAGCGCCGTGACCTTCCTCGAGGAGATGGTCGTTCCAGGGTGGGCGGCGCGCAGCCCGACCTGGGCGATCCGGCCACGTGCGGGCGCACCGGTCATCGGCATGATCGGCTTGGGCGAACAGGACGAGAGCGCGGCCGAGATCGGTTTCTGGCTCGCTCCGGCGCAACGGTCGCGCGGCCTGATGACACAGGCGGTCGAGCTGGTGTGCGAATTCGGGTTCCACGCCGACGGACTGGCGCTGGAGCGGATCTCCTGGCGCGCCTTCGTGGGCAACTACGCCTCGGCGGCGGTGGTCCGGCGCGCCGGGTTCCGGTACGAAGGCATGTCGAGGCTCGGCAGCATCCAACGCGGACGACGCCGCGATCACTGGCTCGCCGCCCGGCTGCGCACCGATCCGCCCGGACCGTCGGACGACTGGCCCGCCGAGTTCATCTCCGCCCGGACGCCGAGCACGCAAGGGCCGGGGGTGCCGTAGCCGAAGCGGGCCCGGCGTTCGGGCCGGCCCAGCTGACTTGCGCGTCGGCGGCTTCCCGGCTCGTGCGCGAGCGGACGAAACTCGCGCTTCGTCCACTCGGGCACGAGCCGCGCCGAAAACGCGGTGGTCAGCGCTCGCGGCGCTGCCGCACCGCGTCCGCGAGGCGGTCCAGCTGCACGGCGGTGGTCTCCCAGTCCAAGCAGGCGTCGGTGATCGACTGGCCGTAGGTGAGCTCATCGGCGTGGCCGAGAGTGAGGTCCTGGCGGCCCGCGATCAGGAAGCTCTCCAGCATCACGCCCACCACGCTCGACTCGCCCGCCTCCAGCCGCCGTGCGATGTCGGTGACCACGTCGGCCTGCTTGTTGTGGTCCTTGTTGCTGTTGCCGTGGCTGGCGTCCACCACGATCCGCTGCGGTAGCGACGCCTTCTCCAGCCGCAGGCACGCCTCGGCGACCGAAGCCGCGTCGTAGTTCGGCCCGGCGCTGCCGCCGCGCAGGATCACATGGCAGTCCGGATTGCCGGTGGTGCGGATGAGCGCGGAGCGGCCGTCGAGGTCGGTACCGGGGAACACATGGCTGGCCGCCGCGGCGCGCACGCCGTCCACCGCCACCTGGACGTCGCCGTCGGTGCCGTTCTTGATGCCGACCGGCATCGACAGCGCGCTGCTGAGCTGGCGGTGCACCTGACTGGCCGCGGTGCGCGCGCCGATCGCGCCGTAGGACACCAGATCCGCGATGTACTGCGGCGTGATCGGGTCCAGGAACTCACAGGCCACCGGAAGACCGAGAGCGGTGATGTCGACCAGCAGCTTGCGGCCGAAGCCCAAACCGGTGTTCACGTCGAACGATCCGTCCAAGTGCGGGTCGTTGATCAGGCCCTTCCAGCCCAAGCTGGTGCGCGGCTTCTCGAAGTAGACCCGCATCACCACGTGCAGTCGATCGTCCAGCTCCGCGGCCTTGGCCGCCAGACGGCGCGCGTAATCCAGTGCGGCGGCGGGGTCGTGCACGGAGCACGGGCCGACGATCACCATCAAGCGATCATCCGCGCTGTTCAGCACGTCGACGGTGGCTTTGCGTCCCGCACGGACGGTGTCGGCGAGGGCATCGGTGATCGGGTGCACCCGACGCACCTCCGCGGGCGAGCGCAGCGGGCTCACGTTGAGGGTGCGTTGATCGTCCAGATCCGAATGCCGTGCGTCGACGTCGGCTGCGGTTGTCATGTCGTGGGTTCCTTTTCTCGGGGCCGACCCACGGATGAGAATCCCGTCGAGCCGGTCCATCGTCCGGCTCGGGGTGGAAGTTCGTCAGCGCACGCGGTTGCCGCAGACCAGCCCACCCAGGGCCGGCTTGCTAAACCAGAAATACACGCGCTGCACGTCAGGCACAGTACCAGCCCACATCCGATCGGTGAACTGTGTTATCTGCCACGGTGTGTTTCGACGGGGAGGCGGACCTACAAGCGCCGTTCGCGGCCCCACGTGACAAGGGGCCCCGAACGGCGCGGGCGATACCGGACGGTCCGGCTCATCCCCACTGCCCGGGCACGTAATCACCGGCCGGGGTGCGGGCGATGACGTTCATCCGGTTCCAGGCGTTGATCATCGCGATGGCGGCGATGAGGGCGGCGATCTGGTCGTCGTCGTAGTGCTTGCGCACCTCCTGCCACACCGCGTCGCTGACCACGCGTCCGTCGCCGATCCGGGTGGCCTCCTCGGTCAGTGCCAGCGCGGCGCGCTCGGCCTCGGTGAAGACGGTGGCCTCGTGCCAGGCGGCGATCAGGTTGAGCCGCACGGAGGTTTCGCCCGCGTGCGCGGCGTCCTTGGTGTGCATGTCGGTGCAGTAACCGCAGCCGTTGATCTGGCTGGCGCGAATCTTCACCAACTCGTAGGTCGCGGCGTCCAGGGTGGAATCGTCGATCACCTTGGAGGCCATGGTGAGCCGCTTGATGAAGCTGGCGCCGACCGGGTTGGCGAAGAGTTCGAAGCGCTGTTCCATGATGTCCGTCCTTTGTCGTTCCCTGTGGGTTCACAAGGAGGACGACGTGGAAAGACGGAGTGTGACAACGGCTTATGAGACGTAGGTCACACCGCGTCCGCGGGAAGAGCTGCGGTCATTTCGTGAAGTCGTAGGTGACCCCGGTCAGTTTCTCGGACAACTCCCACAAGTCGGCGGCGACCTTCTCGTCCCTGGACGCTTTCGACGACCCGGACGGCCCCGGGTACCCGCGCATGCCACCCAGGCCGGTCGGTCCGTAGTAGCCGCCCGGCTGGACGTCGGTGGTCGCGGCGAACAGCGTCGGCAGCGCGCCCATCGCGGCGCTCTGCGCGAGCAACCGGTTGCCGACCCACATCACCCGGTCGAGGAAAGACTCGGTGTGCGACTGCAATTCGGTGGAGGCATAGCCGGGATGCGCGGCGACCGAGAGTTTCGTGGAGCCCGCCGCCGTCAACCTGCGCTGCAGCTCGCGAGCGAACATCAGGTTGGCCAGCTTGGCCTGCCCGTAGGCGGCCCACCGCTGATACTTGCGCCGCTCCCAGTTGAGATCGTCCAAGTCGATCTTGCCGACCTGGTGCGCACCGCTGGAGACGGTGACGATCCGGTCGGAGATCTTGTCCAGCAGGAGGCCGGTGAGCGCGAAGTGACCGAGATGGTTTGTGCCGACCTGTTTCTCGAATCCGTCGGCGGTGCGGCCTTCGGGCACAGCCATCACGCCCGCGTTGTTGATGAGCACATCGACCCCGTCGACGCTCTGGGCGAACGCGCGGACCGAATCGAGATCAGCCAGATCGAGTTCGCGAACCTGCGCCCGGTCGCCGAGTCCGGCGGCCACCCGCTCGCCTTTGGCCACGTTCCGGCAGGCGAGCACCACCTCGCCGCCCGCCGCGGCCAGCGCGCGCGCCGTCTCGGCCCCCAGGCCACTGTTGGCCCCTGTCACGATGAACTTCCGGCCGCTCTGGCTGGGGATGTTCGAGGTGTCCCACCTGGTCATGCCGGAAAGTCTAGTGCGCGGCGGCACCCGGCGGCAGGTTCGAACACGCCCGGGCGACCGCATTCACCCGACGCCGGAAGCGTCACGGCGACGGTGCCGCCACCGGCCGGAGTCGGTGATCGGGACGGCACAAACCCACGTGAAGTAGGGTTGCCTAACCTATATAAGGGAACCTTTGCTTGATTTGTGAGGCAGACGTGACTTCCACACCGACCGGGTCCGCGCATCGCGACGGCTACGTACCTTTCCCCGCCGACGCGGCCGCGCAGTACCGAGCCGCGGGCTTCTGGGCCGGGCGCCCGCTCGGCGATCTGCTGCGCGCGAGCGCACACCGGCATCCCCAGCGCCCCGCGCTCCTCGATGCGGAGGGCTCGCACAGTTACGCCGACATCGACACCGCCGCGGACCGGATGGCCCACGGGCTGCTCGCGCTCGGCATCGCTCCCGGCGACCGCGTGGTCGTCCAGCTACCTAATGTGCCCGAGTTCATGACCGTGTTGTTCGGCCTGCTGCGCGCCGGAATCATCCCCGTGTTGAGCCTGCCCGCGCATCGTCGAGCCGAAATCGAGCATCTGGCGCGGCTTTCCGACGCTGTCGGTTACATCGTCGCCGACCGGGCAGGCGATTTCGACTACCGCGAACTGGCCTCGACCGTGCGGGACGCGGTGCCGTCACTGCGCCACGTCCTGGTGCTCGGCGAGCCGGGGCCGTTCACCGACCTCACCTCGGTACCGCGCGACGGCGGCGAACTGCCCGAGATCGATCCGGGCGATATCGCCCTGATGCTGGTCTCCGGCGGAACCACCGGCCTGCCGAAGCTCATCGCACGCACGCACGACGACTATGTCTACAACGCCACCACGAGCGCCGAGGTGTGCGCGTTGACCGAGCAGGACGTCTATCTCGCGACACTGCCCGCCGCGCACAACTTTCCGCTGGCCTGCCCCGGCATCTTCGGCACCGTCGGGGTGGGCGGCGCGGTCGCCTTCGTCGGCGACCCCAGTCCGGAAAGCGCGTTCGCCGCGATCGAGCGGCACCGGGTCACGGTGACCGCCGTCGTGCCGCCGCTGGCCCAACTCTGGTGCGCGGCCACCGAATGGGAAGAGGCCGACCTGAGTTCGCTGCGCCTGCTCCAGGTGGGGGGCGCACGACTGGCCGAGGTCAACGCCAAAGAAGTGACCCCGGCGCTCGGCGCGACCCTGCAACAGGTGTTCGGCATGGCCGAGGGCCTGATCAACTACACCCGGCTGGACGATCCGGCCGAACTGCTGCACACCACCCAGGGTCGTCCGCTCTCACCCGCCGACGAGATCCGCATGGTGGACGGCGACGGCAACGATGTGGCGCCCGGCGCGGAGGGCGAGTTGCTGACCAGGGGGCCGTACACGATCCGCGGCTACTACCGAGCGGCCGAGCACAACGCACGCGCGTTCACACCGGACGGCTTCTATCGCAGCGGAGACCTGGTCCGCCGCCTGCCCAGCGGGCATCTGGTGGTGTCCGGCCGGATCAAGGACGTGATCAATCGCGGCGGCGAGAACGTGTCCTGCGACGAACTCGAGGAACATCTGCTCGCCCATCCCGCGGTCCGGCATGCCGCCGCCGTCGGGCTGCCCGACGCGGTGCTGGGCGAAAAGGTCTGCGCCATCTTGGTCGTCGATGGTGAGATGCCCACGCTGGCCGAGATCAAGTCCTTCCTCACCGCGCGCGGGCTGGCCACCTACAAACTGCCGGACGTGCTGCGCCGCAGCGACAAGCTGCCGATCACCGCGGTCGGCAAGATCGACAAGAAGGCGCTGCGCGCCGAGTCCTAGATCGACGGGCAGCGCACCCACCGGCGCGCTGCCCGTACCGCCTTACGCCTTGACGACGTAAGGCGCGATGCTGCCGAGCTTCTCGCAGGTCTCCTCGAACTCACGCTCCGGCCGGGACTGACCGACGATGCCCGCGCCCGCGCGCAACCAGGCTCCCTCCGCGTTCTGGTACACCGCGCGCAGCACCAGGGTCGCCTCCAGCGCACCGGTCGGCGCAACGGTCACCACCGCGCCGGAGTACAGCCCGCGCGGGTCGTGATCGAGCCGGAACACCGAGTCGACGCCCTCCCGCTTGGGGATTCCCGAGGCGGTCACCGACGGGAACAGCACCTCGAGCGCGTCCCAGCTGGACCGGTGCGCGGCCAGCCGCCCGCGCACTGTGGACGCCAGATGCTGCACGCTGCCACGCTCACGCACGGCCATGAAGTCCGACACCGCGGGGGTGCCGGGATCGGCGACCGCCGTGATCTCCGCGAACGAGGTCTGCACCGAAATAGCATGTTCCACGATCTCTTTCGGATCGGTGACCAGTTCGGCCCTGGCGGCGAGATCGGCCGCGGCGCCGCGGCCGAACGCGCGGGTGCCCGCCAGCGGCTCGGTGGTCACCACCCGATCGTCGTCCACCGACGCGACCAGTTCCGGACTGAAGCCCGCCGCTTCCAGGCCGCCGAGCCGCAGCAGGAACGACCGTGCCGGAGTGTTGTGCGCGCGCCCGAGCCGATAGGTCGCCGGAACATCCACGGCGAACGGCAGATCGACTTTCCTGGACAGGATGACCTTCTGATAACGCCCGGCCCGGATCTCGCCGACCGCCTCGGCCACCCGGTCCCGGTAGCCGGTGGGGTCGATGCGGATGTCGGCCGGATGCGCCTGCGGCAGTTCGGTGTTCTGCGACCGCGCGATCAGCTCGTGAATGTCCGCGATCTCCGACGGCGTCGCACCCGATACCCGGACGCCGAATTCGCCTACCCTGACCTCGATGCGGGGAACCATCAGGTGCGCCAATGCGGTGCGCGGGTCGAGGTGCTCCGTGGCGTCGAGCGCCCAAGCGCAGAACTCGAATCCGATCCAGCCGTAGGCATTCCGCCCGTCGAGGGGCAGCGCGCCGAGCGCGCGGTCGATCACCGCCGCCGGATTGCCTTCCCACCGGCTGGTCGTGGTCGCCCCTTGCCAGGTGACGCACAACTCTCGCACATCCAGTTCGACACTGCCGAGCGGATCGGCGGCGAACACCCATTCCCCCGGACGCTCGTACATCACGTACTCGCCGAACCGATCCGCCCCCGCCAGCCGGGACATCGCTGCCGCCGGATCGGTTACATACTCAACCCGCAGGCGTTCCGTGGTCGACAACGATCCTCCAAAGGTAACCCTGGCCTAACTTGTGGAGGTAAGGTTAGCATTACCTCCTTCAACGCGCCGGTGTGCTCGCGGCCACAACGCGGACCCGAGAAATCGCTTCGAGCTGGATGGTTCGCGCCTGCCGAGTTCTTTCGTCCGGGCGTGCGCCGTTCGCGTCGTCGGCGCCCGCGCACGAACTCGCCGCGCCGACTGCCTGCGCGGAACAGACCCGCCGAGATTGAATAGGGGGAAGCGTCACCTGCGGAGGGAAGAACATCGATGATCGATCACCGCGGCGATTCACCCGCGACAGTCCGGCCCGGGACCACACCGCGATCGGTGGTGGCCCTGATCGACGCCGCCTCCGGGGTGGAACGCGAACTCGTCGGCAAGTGGCTCGCCGACGGCGGGATCAGCGCCGAGTTCGGTACCGACGCCCCGGTCACCCAGCTGGATCTGGACGCGGGCGCCGTCGCCGCACGGCTGGTCGGCAGGCGCGACGATCCACTGGTGGTGCCGATCCGCGTGCTGTGGCTGCCGCCGGAACGTGACGGCGTACGCCGCGTCACCTTCGCCGATCTCGCCCTGCTGACCAACCCGCGCAAGCCCAACCGGCTGGCACAGCGCAAGCTGGTGTCCAAGTCACCGGACCGGCACGTCGTGCTGACCGGCGCTCCGGCCCGGCTCAGCGAGTTGCGCGTCAACAATCCGGAGGCTTCGGCGCTCTACGACAAGGGCACCGCCGAACCGTTCGCCCGCGCCGTCGTGCGCGCGGCGGTGGTGGCGCTGGAACGCGCCGAGCGCACCATCATCGGCGACCGGTACAAGGTGCCCAAGCTGGTCGCGGAGGAGATACTCGACTCACCCGACTTCCTGCGCAGGCTGGAACTCATCGCCGATCAGATCGGGGCGAGCCCGCACGAGGTGTACCGGCGCGCGGAGAAAGCGCTCAACGAACTCGTCGCCGCCCAGAGCAGGCTGGTTTCCGACCTGTTCACCCAGGCCATGCGCCCGGTGCACGCTTCGACCTGGAATGTGGACTTCGACGAGTCCGGCCTGACCGGCTTGCGCGACCTGAACCGCCGCTTTCCGCTGGTGTTCCTGCCTTCGCACCGCTCGTACGTCGACGCGTTCGTACTGGGAGACGTGCTGGCCCGCAACGACTTCCCACCGAACCACGTGATCGGCGGCGCGAACCTCAGCTTCTGGCCGATGGGCCCGATCGCCCGGCGCACCGGAACGGTGTTCATCCGGCGCAGTTTCGGCGACGACGAGGTCTACAAGGCCGTCGTCGAGGAGTACTTCGCCTACCTGCTGGCCAAGCGCTTCAACCTGGAGTGGTACTTCGAGGGCGGCCGCACCCGCACCGGCAAGCTGCGGCCCCCGCGCTACGGCTTGCTGAACTACCTCGCCGCGGCGGTCCGTTCCAACCGCATCGACGACGTCATGCTGGTTCCGGTCTCGATCACCTACGAGCGGCTCAACGAGCTCGGCGCCATCGCCACCGAGCAGGAGGGCGGCAAGAAGAAACCGGAGGGCCTGACCTGGCTGGCGCGCTACATCCGCAGCCAGCAGCACTCCGCCGGGCACGTGTACGTCCGCTTCGGGGAGCCGCTGTCGGCCCGCGATCGTCTTGCCGCACATGGCGACCCGCTCACCGCGCCACCGCTGACCATCCCCCTGCACCATACCGAGCCGATTCCGGCGCCGCGCACGGAAGCCGGGGTCGTCGACAGCGAGCCGCCGGAAATCGCCGAACTGGAACGAAAGGCCGTGCAGCGGTTGGCATTCGAAGTCGCGGTCGGCATCAACGCGGTCACCCCGATCACCGTCAGCGCGCTGGTCACCCTGGCTCTGCTTGGCGTGGACGGGCGCGCCCTCACCCTCGGCGAGGTGCGCACGGTGCTCAACCCGGTGCTCGGCTATATCGACAAGCGTGAGCTGCCGGGCGGCGAACTCGACGCGCTGCGCGACGCACAGGGCCTGGCCGTCGTGCTGGAACAGCTTTCGCTGGCCAAGGTGGTCACGGTGTATCGCGGCGGGGTCGAGCCGGTGTACTCGATTGAGCCCGGCGCGCATCTCGAGGCCGCCTTCTACCGCAACAGCGCCGTGCACTGGTTCGTCAACCGCGCCATCCTCGAGCTGTCCATCCTGGCCGGGGTCGACAACGGTGACGCCGACGCCCTGAAGACAGGGTGGGACGAGGCATTCCGGCTGCGCGACCTCTTGAAGTTCGAGTTCTTCTTCCCCGATCGCGGCGAGTTCGCCGATCAGATGGTCGCGGAAATGCTGCTGGTCGATCCGGACTGGTACAGCCATACCCGCAGCGACACCCTCAGCTCGGACATCCTGGCGAAGCTCACCGCCTCCGGGTTCACCATGGCCCACCGCGTGCTGCGCTCGTTCGTCGACGCGCAGTTGGTGGTGGCCGAACGGCTGGCCGCCCGGGATGCGGGCGACGAGATCGACCGCAAGGAGTTCATCACCGAATGCGTGGCGGTCGGCAAGCAGATGATGCTGCAGCAGCGGTTGCACAGCCCGGAGTCGGTCTCGACCGAGCTGTTCACCAGCGCGCTGAAGCTCGCCGACAACTACGGCCTGCTGGAGACGGTGTCCGACGACGAGCCGGAGGAGCGCCGCGCCGAGTTGGTCGGGCGAAGGAACGAATTCGCCGAGCGCCTGCGCACCATCGGCGCCCGCATCGCGCAGGCCGCCACGCTGGATCCATCCAATCGGGAGGCGCGGTGACCGACGCGCGCGCCGACCTCGACGCCGCGCTCGCCGCCATCCGCTCCGGTCCGCAAGGCAGCGCGGTCGCCGCGATCTTCGATTTCGGCGGTACGGTCATCGACGCCCCGAAATCGCGTCGGCTGCGCCGCAAGCCCGCCGATGTGCTGCTCGGCGGCCTCCGCGATCACATGACCGACGGCGAATACAGCCGGTTCCTGCGCGAGTTGTCCGAGGCGCTGGCCGGACGCTCCGAACAGGAGCTGGACGACGTGGGCAGACGCCTGTTCCAGCGCACCGTCTACGGGTACCTGTATCCCGAAGCTTGGGAACTGATCCGCACCCACCGAGCAGCCGGTCACACCATCGTGCTGGTCAGCTCACTGACCCGATTCCAGGTGGCGCCGGCGGCGGCACAATTGGGCATCGAGCACGTGCTGTACACGCCGATGGCCACCAGCGGCGGTGTGCTCACCGGCTATCCCGATGGGAAGACGCTGTGGCACAACGGCAAAGCCGAGGCTGTGGCTACCTTCGCCGCCGCGCACCGAGTGGATCTCGAGCACAGCTACGCCTACGCCGACTCGATCGCCGACCTGCCCATGCTGTCGCTGGTAGGGCATCCGGTGGCGGTGAACGCCGACGACGCGCTCAGCGGCGCCGCCGACCGGCAGCACTGGGCCACGTTGGCATTCCGGCCGCGCCGCGCGCCGCGTGCGAGCGATTACGTACGCACCGCCGCGGGATTCGCCGGGCTGCTCGGGGGCGCGCTGTTCGGCGTCGCGTCGAAAGCGCCCACCCAGGACCGGCAGCGGATGGCCGACGCGCTGATGGCGCACGCGGCGCGCAACACGCTGCGCATCGCGGGCGTGCGCGTGCGGGTCACCGGCGGCGAGCACGCGAGATCGCCGCGGCCCGCGGTCTTCCTGTTCAACCATCAGAGCCAGTTCGACATCATCATCGTGCCCGAAGTGCTCGGCGGCGGGGTGACCGCGATCGGCAAGAAGGAACTGACCAAGAATCCGGTCTTCGGGCCGCTCATGCGCTTCGTCGGCGTGACGTTCATCGACCGGGCGAATACCGCTCAGGCCAAGGCGGCGCTGCGGCCGGTGGTGGAGACCCTGCGCGGTGGCTTGTCGGTCGCGGTGGCTCCGGAAGGCACCCGTTCCTACACCCCCGAAGTCGGGCCGTTCAAGAAGGGCGCATTCCACATCGCCATGCAGGCGGGCGTGCCGGTGATCCCGGTCGTCATCCGGAACGCGGGCGAGATCTGCTGGCGCAACGCGATGGTCGCCCGGCCGGGAACAGTCGACGTGGCGATACTCGACCCCATCGACGTCAGCGCATGGGAGCCGGGTGATTTGGACGACAACGTGGCGCGGGTCCGCCAACTGTTCGTAGACACGCTACTGAATTGGCCGCACTGATCGGCACGGCGTCGCGCCACGACGGCCGCCGGTCGTGTTGTCGCCCCGCTTCGGCCGCGATGCTGTCCCTAGCTGCGGACCGACGTGCTGTGAGCGGCGCGGGTGATCGGTGCGACGCAGCCTGCGGCGGCTATCACGCCGGACATCGACCTGGTCTGCGCGTCTCCCCTCGCCCGTGCGGTCGGTGCTCGTGACTGGGCTGGAGGCGATGCACAGCCGCTCGGTCAGCCGTTGACCGCCTGAGCCGCCGACGAACGGGACCCGTTGGCCGTAACTCAGACCGCGCGGCCGAACAGCAGCTTCCACGGCATGAGCGCCGACTCGAGCTGCACCTTCAGGCTCATCTTGGACGCGCCGAGCGTCCGCTCCTCGAATCGGATGGGGACCTCGGCGATCGCGATCCCCTTCTTGATGGTCCGGTAGTTCATCTCGACCTGGAACGAATACCCGTTGCTGCGGATGGAGGCCACGTCGATGGCGCGCAGGGTGTCGGCCTTCCACGCCTTGAAGCCCGCGGTGGCGTCCTTGACGCCCAAGCGCAGGATGAGGTTCACGTAGAAATTGGCCCAGGCCGAGAGCGCCTTGCGGTACCACTTCCATTCCGCGGCGGTCGAGCCGCCGGGAACGTAACGCGAACCCAGCACGACGCCGGCGTCCGTGCCGGAGAGCTTCTCCAGCATGGCCGGGATGACTTCGGCGGGGTGCGACAGGTCGGCGTCCATCTGGATCACGACGTCCGCGCCCTCGTCCAGCGCCCGAGTGATGCCCGCGACGTACGCCCGGCCGAGTCCGTCCTTCTCGGTCCGGTGCAGCACACCGACCACGTTCGGCAGTTCGGCGGCGAGCTTGTCGGCCACCTCGCCGGTGCCGTCCGGCGAGCTGTCGTCCACCACGAGTACGTGCAGGTCGGGCACCGGCAGCGCGGTCAGCCGCTCCACCGCAACCGGCAGATTTTCCCGCTCGTTGTAGGTCGGCACAACAACGGTAACCCTCAAGGGTCGCCCTCCCTGCTGATCCTGGTTTCCGCTCGCAGCCCACGCCAGGACCTCCGAGCATTCGTCGAGTTCTGGAGAACCGTACTCGATACACCTGATCGCGACCTGAGCGGCCGCACCCGGTGTGACGCGGTCCGAGCCCTCGACCTGCGGCCCAAGATCAACTTCACCGCCCGGGGGAAGACCCTGGGCGCGTCACTCCCCGTCCCGCCAGGCCCGATCCCGGGCATCTTCCCGCTCGTTGCGCGCGTGCGCGATCTCCAGCGCGCGCTCGGCCGTCGCTTTGTCCGGGTACGGCCCCATCCGGTCGCGGAACCAGCACTGCCGCCCTTGCTCGGCCCGATTGTGCTTCAAGCAGTAATACCAGCGCTCAGCCATACCTCCAGCATCCCACCGAACACCACCGCTCAATCGCTTTTCCGTTCGCCATCCGTTGCCCGGACTCGGCAATTCACGGCCAGAGGCTTCGGTAATGGATGAGCGCGTGGCACAGGACGACCACACCGAAGATCGCGAAGAGTACGCGCACCGAAGCAGGTCCGTACGAGCTGATAATGCGAACGATTTTCCGATACATCCGCCGCGCGCCGGTCGTACGCCGCATCGCGAGGCCGAGTATCACCAGCGGCGGCAGCAATGCCAACGCGCAATACGCGACCACGATCAGCGGCCACAACGTCGGGAGCGGATTCCGTGCGGAGATCATCGCGAGTCCGGCCAGATAGGGAACCGCGGTCGGCGCCTGTGCGATGCCGATCGCCACGCCGAGGCCGGCGAGCACCCACGGTTGCCGTCGTAGCGCGCTCGCCCGTTCCGGGGTCGCCGTACCGGCCATTCGAATACACGCGAGAGCGATCAGCACCACCCCCGCGAGGAGTTCTCCCCAATACCGCACCGTCGGCGTGATCTCGAAGTCGAACAGATCGGTCAGAAAACCGATCCCCAGGATCGTGCAGATGCCGAAGGCGGTGGTGACGGCGAAGACGCCCGCCAGCAAGCTCAAACCGCTCACCAGCGGCGAGCGACGGCTCAATCTGCTGTCGTAGACCACCGCCGTGGTGAGGCCGATCAGTAGCAGGTCGAGCGAGTCGAGGAAGGCGAACCCAGCGAGCGCGAGGAGAAGGATCCACATGGCCGCGCCAGCCTACCCGCGCCCTACAAGCAACCGCGTAGTCCCGAACCCCGATGCGCGACCGCTCGATTCGCCAGATCTAATCGAGCGGTCAGCGAGCAGAGAGCAACGCCACACCGGACGACGATCAGCCGTCCGCCCGCGCGGACGAAGGAAACCACCAAGCGAGAAAGTCGGGCGACGCAGACCCGTAGAACGGGAATTGAGCACATAACGAAACGAGCCCGGCTCACGCTCTCCGTGAACAGGGCTCGCCAACAAGTGAAGGTGGCCAGGGCCGGGATCGAACCGGCGACCTTCCGCTTTTCAGGCGGACGCTCGTACCAACTGAGCTACCTGGCCGCAGGCACCCGAAGTGAATGCCATACGCGAAACGCCGGATATCTCCGGCGCTTGCTTGCGACCCTGACGGGACTCGAACCCGCGACCTCCGCCGTGACAGGGCGGCGCGCTAACCAACTGCGCCACAGGGCCATGCTCTGCTACCAACGATCCATGGATCGTACCCCCTACGGGATTCGAACCCGCGCTACCGCCTTGAAAGGGCGGCGTCCTAGGCCGCTAGACGAAGGGGGCTCGTCCCGGATTTCTCCGGACCGGCTTTCAACGGCTGTCCGTTGGGAGCTGGGATAGCTTATGACAGACCGGACTCGAATCCCAAACCGGCTGGTCAGAGGCTCAAACCGAGCTCTTCCAAGCGCGCGTGGGCACGCCACCCGTCGCTGCGGAACTTCTCCAGCCATTCCGGGGTGGCCATCGCCTCCATCACGACCTCGAGCGCCTCCTCGAACCGCGCCCGCAGATCGACCTGCCCGCCGAGCAGATCCACCATGTACCGCTGACCGGCCAGCGCCGCGGCGAGCGTGCGGGTGAACCGGTCGGGATCGGCGTCCGCGCGCAGCTGCCCGTGGTCGATGGCGCGGACGGTGAGCACCCTGGTGGTGCGGCCCAGGATGCGGCCGCCACCGGCCTGCACGTCCCGATAGAAGTCCGGTTCGATGATCAGGCGGTACTCGGCCTGCACGATGATGTCGTGCTCGAGTCGCAGCGCGATCTCGTCGACCACCCCGTGCAGGATGTCCAGCGGGCTGAGATCGGTTCGCGCCAGCCAGCGCTCGGCGGAGGCGCGGTAGCGTTCCACCGCGGTCTCCAGCACCGCGCGTGCCAGGTCTTCCTTCGAATCGAAATGGAAGTACATGGCGCCCTTGGTGGCACGCGATCCTTCCAATATGCGGTTGAGCGATGCAGCGGCATAGCCGCTCTTCCCGAACTCAACGGCGGCGGACCTGATAATCGCCGCCCGTGTCCGGCGCGCCCGCTCTTGCTGCCGTGCCATGCTCGAAACGCCTCCGAAGCCTTACTCGCCGCCAATCAGCCACCCCCGAAGGAACGGACCCTCGGCGCGAATTCATGAGTTTTATCAATACGTGGAACCCGGTTTTCGACCGATTGCAGACTTTCGGTACGAAAACGCCCTAAAAACCTGAAACACACCAGCTGGTATAGTTTGCCTGCCCGGGTGCGCCGCAGGGGGTGCGCATCCGGGCATTTCTTCGTTTCGAACGTGCCTCCTCCTGCGGCATCGAGTTCCGTCGAGCCCTGGCCGGCCGGGCCGACCGCGGCACCTTCGGACACAGCAACGACAATCCGAATTCCGTGACGCCGACCGAGTCGACGATTCTTTCGGAATTCACCAAGGCGTCACCGTACCCGGAATCCCGATCCGACACGCGGCAAACCGAGGAGTCAGGTAGCCATCCGATTCGGTTTTCTGTTACGGCAAATGTTCGGCAACCTGGACCGCCTATCCGAGTGGTGCGCGAATTCGCCAGCGGTTCAAGGTTCTTCACGCGCGCCGACCGACAACCCGGACGACCGGCCGCCGCCCACGTTTCGCCCGCCAACCCGTCCTCCACGCCTTCCCCGGCCACAGCCGTTCACCCCTGCAAATCCAAAGAGATTGCCAGCCAACATGTTTGAATGATATCCAGATCCAGCTAAGATGAACAAAGCTGGGTGCCAAGTGTTTACCGCCTGCATCGCCCACCGCGCACGCCGCGTTACCCATCCCCCCGCGTCCGCCCGCCCCAGCGGGTCCGCCACGCCGCCCCACCCATCCAGCCCGCCCGCCGACACGAACTCCCCCGATTGGGGCATACGCCCCTGCCCGCACTACACTGTTGCTCCGCGCCCCTATAGCTC
The DNA here is from genome assembly GCF_044548645.1 of Nocardia sp. NPDC051929. Lineage (NCBI taxonomy): Bacteria > Bacillati > Actinomycetota > Actinomycetes > Mycobacteriales > Nocardiaceae > Nocardia > Nocardia sp. NPDC051929. Next base: position 207,166 of record NZ_JBIUCG010000001.1, read on the forward strand.
AGTTGGTAGAGCTACGGACTTTTAATCCGCAGGTCGTAGGTTCGAGCCCTACTGGGGGCACAAAGGTCGGGCGTCCGGATTGCTCCGGGCGCCCGACCTGTTTTCTCGGAGTTCTCCGCCGTGCGGCGCCGGCCATACGGCAGTGGAAACGCCGCGTCGAGGCTCTATTACCTGTGCCGCACGGACGCTTCGCAGGAGGCGGCGTCCGGGGAGCGCGCTCGGCGGCGAGAAGGGCTGCACCGCTCCCCGATCACCGGTCACGGTTTGCACAGTCGGCGCCGTAGACGGTGTAAGCGGTGAGGAACAGGAACCTCGGCCGGAGCGACATCGCCGGTCACCCCCGGCACGGCTATAGGGGTCACCACGATGGAGTGGCATCAGAGGTGTACCGGTTGGATTGTGACGAACAGCACAGCTACCTCGCATAGGGCATTCGTCGACTGGAGAGATCGCGTCTCGCGTACCGGTCAGTCATGCGCCGGTTGTGATATCCCCTTGATCGCGGTTGTACGCCGGTCGGCGGAAAAGCCGATGACAGCTCGGCTTGCACAGTAGATACATATGGACAATTCGCGGCGCAGGACAACCGTCGGGTCACGACGGCACAGCTGGAGGCCCGGATGCTTCGTCGCCTCATGAACAATCCATGCGGCATGACCCGAGGGTGACGAGCAGCCGAGGGCAGTGGCATACGCCGCCGGGCGGCGCATTACGTATAGAAGGACATGGTTGTCGACGTAGTTGCGATGCGCAGTCGACCGCCCGTCGGCGATCGGGGATGAAAAGCCTGCGAAGATCCGACAAGCGTGCGACTTGGAAAGAGCGGCATGAAGGTGTTGGCCTTCGGAGGCGATGGATGGCGATCGGAGACGCCGATTTCACCGCGATCCATCGCGAATCGCCGGCTCGATCGCACAGGACGTCATGCAACCAAGGCGCGTGGCGCCCGGGAGACACATGCCGGATCCCGCCATCACACCTACCCACTTCCTGGCGGGTGCCGACCTCTCGACCGCTCTCCACGGAGGGCGTCGTCGGCGCCAATTCACAGGAACATCGCAGCTGGGCTCGCCGCAGTTCGCCGACACGCGCAGAACCAGGGCGTTTCGATCCCATATCGGCCCCCTGGGCCGCCCTTGTGTGTTCGCCCACGTACGGCTAACGCTCCTATCACCGCGTCGATAGACCCATTGCAGCGGGTAGAGCCCATACACTCATGGAGATCACCGAACGGCGAAGAGGTCGTATGAGGTGGATCACCAGAGCATCGATCGCCTAACGGATGCGTTTCGCATCACACCTACGGTGCCGTAAGGTATGGCCGCATCGGTATCGGTCTACCTTGGGATTGACCTGCACGACCGGAAGCACACACTGAAGGGTTCATACATGGCAAGGGATCTGACTCAACTCGAGCTGCTGACGGAGTTGGAGCCGGTTGCCGAAGAAAACGTCAACCGGCACCTCTCCATGGCAAAGGAATGGCACCCGCACGACTACGTCCCGTGGGACGACGGCCGCAATTTCGCGGCACTCGGTGGCGTGGACTGGGATCCGGAGCAGTCCCGCCTCAATGAGGTCGCGAAGGCGGCCATGATCACGAACCTGCTGACCGAGGACAACCTGCCCTCCTACCACCGCGAGATCGCCGAGAATTTCTCTCAGGACGGCGCGTGGGGTACCTGGGTCGGCCGCTGGACCGCCGAGGAGAACCGGCACGGCATCGTGATGCGGGACTACCTGGTCGTGACCCGCGGCGTCGATCCGGTCGCGCTCGAGGAAGCCCGAATGGTCCACATGACCAACGGCTTCGCCTCCCCCGCGGAAGCCGACGCGGGCTTCCTGCATTCCGTCGCGTACGTCACCTTCCAGGAACTGGCCACCCGGGTCAGCCACCGCAACACCGGCAAGGTCTGTGACGACCCGATCGCCGATCGCATGCTGCAGCGCGTCGCCGCCGACGAGAACCTGCACATGATCTTCTACCGCAACATGTGCGGCGCCGCCCTCGACCTGTCTCCCGACCAGGCGATCGAGGCGATCACCCTGATCCTGGAGAACTTCCAGATGCCGGGCGCGGGTATGCCCAACTTCCGCCGCAACGGCGTGCTGATGGCCAAGCACGGCATCTACGATCTGCGCCAGCACCTGGAGGAAGTGGTCCAGCCGGTGCTGAAGAAGTGGAACATCTTCGACCGCACCGACTTCACCGCCCGCGGCGAGGCGGTCCGTGAGCGCCTCGGCCTGTTCCTGGACAAGCTGGGCAAGGACGTCATCAAGTTCGAGGAACAGCGCGACCGGATGCTCGCCCGCGAGGCCGCCAAGCGCGACCGCGCGATGGTCGGCAGCTCCGTGTAGAACCCGAGGAACAACAGCAGGCGCCGCCCCGGAAGACCGAGGGCGGCGCCGGTGTGCACGGCCCGGTGCCGCGCGACATGCGCACCGGGCGAACGACCCGCTCCGGCCGACTTACGTGCGCAAATGAGACACTGGTCGGCGTGACGATGACTACCGAGGCGATGACGAAGCTGCGGATCGGGCCGTATCCGGTCGATCCGCCGGTCGTGCTCGCGCCGATGGCGGGCATCACGAATCTGGCGTTCCGCAAGTTGTGCCGGGAATTCGGCAGCCCGACCTCGATCTACGTGTGCGAGATGATCACCGCGCGGGCGGTGGTGGAGCGTAACGAGAAGACGCTGCACATGATGTCCTTCGACGCCGACGAGCATCCTCGCTCGATGCAGCTCTACGGCGTCGACCCGGCCACGCTCGGCGAAGCGGTGCGGATCATCGTCGGCGAGGGCTGGGCCGACCACATCGACCTCAACCTGGGCTGCCCCGTGCCCAAGGTCACCCGCCTCGGCGGCGGCGCCGCCCTGCCGTACAAGCGGACGCTGTTCCGGAGCATCGTGCGCGCCATGGTGAGCGCGGCGGAACCGGCGGGGGTCCCGGTCACCGTGAAGTTCCGCATCGGCATCGATGACGACCACCTCACCTATCTGGACGCGGGCCGGATCGCCGAAGCCGAAGGCGCGCGAGCGGTCGCGTTGCACGCTCGCACGGCCGCGCAGCGGTACTCGGGCCAAGCCGACTGGACCGCGATCGCCCGGCTCAAGGAGGCGGTCACCTCGATCCCGGTGCTCGGCAACGGTGACATCTTCTCCGCCGCCGACGCCGTCCGCATGATGGACGAAACCGGGTGCGACGGTGTGGTCGTCGGTCGCGGCTGCCTTGGCAGGCCGTGGCTGTTCGCCGAGTTGCAGGCGGCGCTGCGCGGTCAGCCGCTGCCGGAGGCGCCCGATCTGGGCCGGGTCGGCGCGGTGCTGTACCGGCACGGCGCGCTGCTTTCCGAGCATCTCGGCGAGGAGAAGGCCATGCGTGATCTGCGCAAGCACATGGCGTGGTACCTGATGGGCTTCCCGGTCGGCTCCGATCTGCGACGTGCGTTCGCCACCGTGGGCAGCCTCGCACAACTGGAAGGCCTCGTCGGCCAACTCGACCCGACGGTTCCGTTCCCGGAGGACGCGGAAGGTCCGCGCGGCAGGCAGGGCTCGCCGGGCAAAGTCGCGCTGCCACACGGCTGGCTCGATGACCCGGACGATCCCGCGGTGCCTCGCGCGGCAGATGTGATGCACAGCGGAGGCTGATCGGCAATCGCACAGCGAACGCTGGCGTCGAACCGTTGTGACCTGTTCGATTTCGCCGTGGGGTGGCCTGCCGTGGCGGAATCGTTATCATTGCGGGATCGGTGCCGCCGGTCCGGTATGACCCAGGCGGAAAGCAAGACGAAAAGCGAGGTTCGTTGGTGGGTGACGATCGGCACGGGCGTTCGCCACGGCCCGGAGGTCGCGCCCCGTGGGAGCGGTATCCCGCGGCGGATAACCCCGAAGGAGACGTCGCACGCACGTCTCGTCGTTCCCGCCATACCGACGCCGCTCCTGACCAGAGTTCCGCGCCCCTGACGGTGCAGGATCTCGTCCAGCGAGTCGACAACGAACGCACCGGCCGCCGCGGTCGCCGCGCGGAACCCACGCCACCGGACCCGACCGCCCCGCCGAGCCGAGGCCGCCGCGCGGAACCCGAACCACCGGACCCGACCGCCGCGCCCATCCGAGGCCGCCGCCCCGAGCCCGGCCCACCGGACCCCGCCGCCGCGCCCATCCGAGGCCGCCGCCCCGAGCCCACGCCACCGGTAGCGGGCTCTCCGACGAACCGAGGCCGCCGCCCTGAGCCGGTACCCCCGCAGGCAGGCCCACCATCCGCACGAATCAATCGCGCCGAGCCACGTCAAGAAGCTCCGCGCCGACCCGCCGACCCGGCCGCCGCCAACGGCCGTGGCGCGGCAGCCGGTCCCCGGCGCGCACCGGACTCGCCACCGCCACGGCAGACCGGTAGCTCACCGGTGGTCCAGGACATCACGGGCGCGACACCGGCCGCCCGTCCCGCGAGCCGCCGCCCTGCCGAGCGCTCGGCATCCGCCGCACCACCCGTCGCTCCCCCGGAACCGGAACAGGCCGAAGAGGTCACCGACGTCCTACCTCCGCTCGACGAGCCCACGCGCGCCAAGCGCAAGGGCGTGAGTTGGCCGACCAAGGACGGCAAGGACGCCAAGCCGAAGCCCGTCGGCACCGCCCAGACCCGTCTGCAGGCCTCCAAGGAGCGCCGCAACAAGCGTCTGCGCACCGCGGGAAGGGCGGGGGGAGCGGTGTGCGCTGTGCTCGCTCTGCTGGTCACCGGCGGCGGCTGGAGTTACCTACGGTCGACGACCGACAGCTTCACTCAAGTCTCCGCGCTGGACGACAATTCGGAAGACGTGATCGACTCCAACGCCCAGCTCGGCGATGAGAACTACCTGCTCGTCGGCACCGATACCCGTGCAGGAGCCAACGGCCAGCTCGGCGCGGGCACTTTGGACGATGCCGAAGGCTCGCGCGCCGACACGACCATGCTCGTGCACATCCCGAAGGCCCGGAACCGGGTTGTGGTCGTGTCCTTCCCCCGCGACCTGGACGTCACCAGACCTCAGTGCAACGGGTGGGACACCAGTGACGGCAACAACCCCGTGTACACTAAAGAGACCTTTCCGCCCTTCATGGGCGACAAGCTGAATGCCGTCTACGCCCTCGGCGGGCCGAAATGTCTCGTTTCGACGATTCAGCGACTGACCGGTAGCTCGATCAACCACTTCATCGCCATCGACTTCGCCGGGTTCGAGGCGATGGTCAACCAGGTCGAGGGTGTCGAGGTGTGCGCCAGCAAGCCGATCGTCGACGAGGTCCTCGGCACCGTTCTCGCGCAGCCGGGTAAACAGCGCATCGACGGCGCGACCGCGCTCAACTACGTGCGTGCCAGGCACGTCTACGGCGAAGAACGCAGCGACTACGATCGCATCAACCGGCAGCAGCGTTTTCTGGCCTCGCTGCTGCGCGGCGCCTTGTCGAGCCGGGTCCTTTTCGACTTGGGCAAGCTGAATGGCTTTATCGATGCCTTCCGCAAACACACCCTGGTCGACAAAGTCGAATCCTCCGACCTGCTGATGCTGGGACGTTCGCTGCAGAAGGTCGACGCGGGCGCGGTTACCTTCATCACCGTTCCGACCGCGGGCACCACCTCGTACGGCAACGAGATTCCCCGCGAATCCGACATCAAGGCGATCTTCAAGGCAATCCGCGATGACCAGCCTCTTCCGGGCGAAAAGCCGACCGTTCAGGCGAATGTACCCGCACCGACACAGGCCTCGCCGACACCGACCAAGCACAAGGCGGTAGATCCTTCGACTGTCTCGCTGCTGGTGTCCAACGGCTCCGGAGTCGAAGGGCTGGCGCGCACGGCGGCCACCAAACTCGGCAACCAGGGCTTCACGATCTACAACACCGGAAACTACGCCAACGGCACCTCCACGACAACGAAGGTCCGCTACGCCCCGGGTCTGGAAGCGGAGGCTGCCACAGTGGCTACTTCGATTCCCGGCGCGACCATCGAGGCCGCCGACGATCTCGGCGGCATCGTCGAGGTCGTCATCGGAGGCGACTCGAAGACCGGCGTCACAGTGAAGGCGCCGACGCCGGTCGGTGACGAGATCACCAACGTCACGACGAGCACCTCGACGAGTTCGACGCCCGCCGTCCTGCCCTCCGACCTGGAACACGTCAACGCGGCCGACGAGGTCTGCAAGTAGGCGACGGGGTGCACCAACGCCCTCCCCCCGGCAGCCCAAATTCGTGTCGAGTCACTTTCTACCGCAACAATATTCGCTTGAGCCGCCCGTTCGATGGCTGCTAGCGTCGAGGACGTCGATCATCAACACGGAGGGGATTTCAGTGGTGATACGCAAACTAATCTTCGGAGCAACTGCAGCAGCGGTCGCCATGGCGCTGTTCGCAGGTCCTGCCCAAGCAAGTCCTCCGAGGTGGCACGTGTATGGCGATCCGCAGACATGCGAGCGGGAAAGATCAGCCGATCAAGCCCGTGGTATCCCTGTGAGCGGCGCATGTGAGTTCCGAGCAGGTGGCCTGCTCGACGGCTCCGATGGTTGGCTTTACTGGGTGTACGACCGAGCGAACAATCAAGCCTGATTCGTCGCCGAATACTATGCGACCGTGCACTCACACGATCGCATAGTTTCCTTCGGACGACCATGGCTATCTGCCCTACAACTGAAGTAACACGCCACTGGCATCTACAGGTAGCACCGCACCCCCGAGGGGCCACCGCGCTCAGTGTGATTCAGGTCACCGGTTCCCTCGATATCGCCGCCACCGCATGCGGCTCCAGTGACTCATCCCGGCCCGATCCCGACCGACGGCAACCCCCGCGCTAATGATGCACACCGGTCATTCACTCCCTGTTCGTGACTTGGTCAGCGCGGCGAACTAGTGTCAGTTCCCATGCGTGTCATCTACAACGAGCAAATGGCTGAGCTCGCCCACCTGCTGGGTGAGATGGCCGGGTTGGCCGGCTCGGCCATGGAGCGGGCTACCCAGTCGCTGCTCCAGGCGGACCTCGCCCTGGCGGAGCAGGTGATCAGCGAGTCCGACCGGATCGCCGAGCTGATCCAGGACGCCGAGGAGAAGGCCTTCGCTCTGCTCGCGCTGCAAGCTCCGGTCGCCGGTGATTTGCGGCAAGTGGTGAGCACGATCCAGATTGTCGCCGATGTGAATCGGATGGGCGCGCTGGCGCTGCACGTGGCGAAGGTCGCGCGCAGGCGTCATCCGAACCACGCGCTACCGGAGTCCGTCAACGGCTACTTCGCAGAGATGGGCCGCATCGCCGTGAACATGGGAGCCAGTGCGCGTGAGGTGCTGGAGACCCGTGACCCGGAGCGCGCCGCGCAGCTGAACGAAGACGACGAGGCGATGGACGATCTGCACCGTCACCTGTTCACACTGCTCATGGACCGCGACTGGAAGTACGGCGTCGCGGCTGCCGTCGATGTCACGCTGCTCGGTCGCTACTACGAGCGCTTCGCCGACCACGCGGTGGAAATCGGCCGCCGTGTCATCTTCTTGGTCACCGGAGTGCTCCCGCCGGACCCCGACTCGGAGTCGTAAACGAAAAGCTTGCTGCGCTTGACGTTTCGCAGGCGGCGAATGATAGATTGAGCCGCACAGGGCGAGATTGCTCTGGTATAGCGTTACGCCGGAGGGGAACCGGCATGAAGGGGGGCGTTATGGACGTCGATCCAGCGGAGTTGCGCGCGCTGGCCGCGTCGATGGACAAAATCGGCGGTGAGATCGGCGCTTTGACCGTGCGTGCGACCACCGACGCGCTCGGTGGCGTGCTGCCCGGTTCGACGGTGGGTGAAGCGTGTTCCACAGCGGGTTCGAACGTCGAAGACGCATGGCGGCGAATGGCCATGCGCTGCAAACGAGTTTCAAATATCGCGAAAGGCGGCGCCGCGAATTACGAGGTGTCCGACCAGGAGTTTCGCGCGGGTCTCGACGCGATGGGCGCACAGCTGTGAGGTCTACGAGCAGTACGCCAACCCTCAGCCAGGTGCGGTCGGAATGGCAGCCGTGGAAACTGAGCGAAGCCGGTACCGAAATACGCACGCGCAACGGCGAATTCGTTTCCCTGATCGATCAAACGGTGACGCAGATCCGGGCAGCGGGCGCGCATTGGAGCGGTGACGCCTATTACGCCGCGTACGACCGCATCGCAGGCGACCGCGACACGGCGAACAAGGTGGCGTTGGATACCGAGACGCTCGCCCAGACATTGATCGACAGTGGTACCAGCCTCGTCGGATTCCGCCAAACGTTGCTGGACAAGGTCGATGAGGCCGTCGCGGCCGGATTCACCGTCTCCGAGGACTGGCAGGTCACTCCCGGGCCGGGCGCCTCGGACGAGGACGGTGATGCGCAGTTCACCTACCAGACCGCCATCACCACCGCCATGAACGAACTGCTCGGCACCCAGACGGACGTCGCGGCGAAGATCGAGCAGGCGAGCGGCGACGTCAGCACCCGAGCCGCTCAACTCGGCGACGGCGACCCGCTCGACAGCGACAAGTCCGCCGACGGGACGGACCCGGCTCTCGCGTTGTACAGCAACCAGTCCGACGCCTCGGCCACGGACCAGGCCGCAGGCACACCAGCGGACGACAGCAAGCAGTCCGACCAGACGGCCCCCGCGAGCACACCGCAGGCGAGTCCGATCGCCGCCCAACAGCAGTCCGCCGACCAGACCGGCGCCGAGAACAAACAGGACAGCGGCGAGTCGGGCGATGGTAAGGACAAGAAAGAAACGGGCGACGGCAAAGACAAGCAAGACACCGGCGACGGAAAGAACAAAGACACCGGGGACGGCAAAGACAAAGGCACCGGCAACGGGTCCGAGGACAAGTCCGCCTCCACCGGTGCGGCCAGCGACCCGAACTCGTGGAAGCCGTCGGATGTGACGAGTTTGATCAGCTCGGTCAGCCAGATCACCGGCAATGTGCCCACGCTGATCGAATCCATCGGCAAACTCGACGACGATCTCGACGACATCATCAAAGCAGGCGGGGAGGCTGGAAAGGGTCTGATCGAGGCCGCCGGTACCAGCGCCGAGAAGTTCGCGAACGCCGTCGACACGATCGCCGGAACGCACCAAACGGACGGCACGCACACGGACTCACCGTCCACGGGTGACCCCGCCGGAACCGGGACCCCGAAGCAGGATCCGGCGGCCACCGATCCCACGACCGGACAACCCGCAGCCACCGATCCGAACGCGAAAACGGAAGATCCGAACGCGAAGTCCACCGATTCGAAGACCGACCATCCGGCAGGCACCGAGAACAGCAAGACGGATAAACCGAATTCGTCGCAACACGCGGAAACCAAGCCGGACCAACCGGCGTCCGTCCGGCAGGCGAGCTACACCAATGCCGACTCCGGCAGTCCGAGCGTTGCTCCCGCGTCCGCGTCCGGTTCCCCGTCCACCGCACCCGCGAGCACCGGACTGCTCGGAGGAATGTCAGCGGCGAATCGTGAATCGGATTCGGAGCACACGCGCCGAGTGCAATCCACGCCGACGCCGCTGTTCGAGACCCCGCCTCTCGACGAATAGCCGAGGCCCGAATATCCGAAGGCCCTGGGGGTGGTCACCGCCCAGGGCCTTCGTTTTGCGTATGCGGCGGGTCCGCGGATGCGGAACCCGCCTCGAGATCAGCCGAAGCGACCGGAGATGTAGTCCTCCGTGGCCTTCTGGGACGGGTTGGAGAAGATCTTCTCGGTGTCGTCGATCTCGATCAGCTTGCCCGGCTTGCCCTGGGCCTCCAGGTTGAAGAAACCGGTCTGGTCACTCACGCGCGCGGCCTGCTGCATGTTGTGGGTGACGATGACGATGGTGAATTCCTTCTTCAACTCGGTGATCAAATCCTCGATCGCCAGGGTCGAGATCGGGTCGAGCGCCGAACAGGGCTCGTCCATCAGCAGCACGTCGGGCGAAACCGCGATGGCGCGCGCGATGCACAGACGCTGCTGCTGACCGCCGGAGAGGCCGCCGCCCGGCTTGTCCAGGCGGTCCTTCACCTCGTTCCACAGGTTGGCGCCGCGCAGCGAGCGCTCGGCGACCTCGTCGAGTTCCTTCTTGTTGCGCACGCCCTGCAGCTTCAGACCCGCGACCACGTTGTCCTTGATGGACATCGTGGGGAACGGGTTGGGCCGCTGGAAGACCATGCCGATCGTGCGGCGCACACCCACCGGGTCGACCTGCGTGCCGTAGATGTCCTCGCCGTCCAGCAACACCGCGCCCTCGACCCTGGCATTCGGGGTTACCTCGTGCATGCGGTTGAGCGAACGCAGCACGGTGGACTTGCCACAGCCGGAGGGACCGATGAAGGCGGTCACGCTGCGCGGCAGCACGGTCAGCGAGACATCCGACACGGCGTGGAACTTGCCGTAGTAGATGTTCAGATCTTTGACGTCGATCCGCTTGGCCATTTTCGGTAATCCGTTCCGCTTCTATCGGTTCCGGGTGAGCAGGCGGTTGAGGACCGCAGCCGCCAGGTACAGGAGGGCGATGATGATGATCAGGGTCAGAGCCGCGCCCCAGACCCGCTCGCGTCCGGCAGCTTCGGGGTTGGCCAGCTCCTGGTAGATCAACAGCGGCAGCGACGCCATGTTGCCGTCGAAGATATTCATGTTGATCGACTTGCTGTAGCCGACCAGCACCAGCACCGGAGCGGTCTCGCCCATCACCCTGGCGATGGCCAGCAGGATGCCGCTGATCATGCCGGGCAGCGCGGTGGGCACCACGATCCGCACGATGGTCTTCCACTTCGGGATGCCCAGCGCGTAGGACGCTTCACGCAGTTCGTCCGGCACCAGTTTCAGCATTTCCTCGGTACTGCGGACGACCACGGGCAACATCAGCAGCACCAAGGCCAGCGACACCGCCAGCGAACTCTGCGGGAATCCGAGCGTCGCGATCCACAGCGCGAAGATGAACAGCGCCGCGACGATCGACGGTACACCGGCCAGGATGTCGACCATGAAGGTGGTGACCTTGGCCAGCAAGCCGCGGCCGTACTCGACCAGATACACCGCGGCCATGATGCCGAGCGGCACGGCGATCACCGTCGCGACCAGCGACTGCACGATCGTGCCGTAGATGGCGTGATAGACGCCGCCCGCGACCTGATTGGGCAGCACGCCCTTCAGCGAGTTCTGCCACCAGTCCACCCGGACCACCGCGGCCAAGCCCTTGCTGATCACCATGATCAGTACCCAGGCCAGCGGTACCAGCGCGACCGCGAACGCCAGCCACACCAAGCCGGTCGCGACGTTGTTGCGTACCTTGCGCGCCAGGCTCACATCGCGGAAGGTGGGCGGCTTGATCGGCCGGTCCAGAGTCGAGGAGGTCATCACCCGTTCACCCTTCCGCCCGCGGCCAGTCGAGCGAGCGCGTTCACGACGAAGGTCAGCGCGAACAGCACGAAGCCTGCCGCGATGTACGCACCGGTCGGCAGAGGGGCACTGAACTCCGCGGCGGCCGAGGCGATTTTGGAGGCGAAGGTGTAGCCGCCGTCGAACACCGACCAGTGTCCTGGCTGCGCGGCCGTCTTCAGCACGATCAACACGGCGATGGTCTCACCGAGCGCGCGGCCGAGGCCGAGCATCGCGCCGGCGATCATGCCGCTGCGCCCGTAGGGCAGCACCGTCATCCGCACGACTTCCCACTTCGTCGCGCCGAGCGCCTGCGCCGCCTCGATGTGCGCACGGGGGGTGAGGTTGAACACCTCACGGCTGACCGACGTGATGATCGGCAGGATCATCACCGCGAGCACGACGCCCGCGGTGAAGATCGTGCCGCCGCTGGCCAGCGGGATGTTGCCGTCATCGAAGAGGAACAGCCATCCCAGGTTGTCGTTCAAGAAGTTCTGGATCGGCTCCAGTTGCGGAGCGAGAACCAGGATTCCCCACAGACCGAACACGATCGAGGGCACCGCCGCGAGCAGATCGACGAGCACCGAGAACGGCCGTGCCAGCGTCTTCGGCGCGTAGTGCGTCAGAAACAGCGCGATGCCGATGCCGATCGGAACGGCGATCACCAAGGCGAAGACCGAACTGAGCACCGTCACCATGAACAGATCCCGGATGCCGAACCGTAAGTGGTTGGCGTCCGAGGTGTTGAACTCTGTGCTGGTGAAGAAGTTCGCCTCGTTCGCCAGCACCGACGGCACCGCCCGGATGAGCAGGAACAGCGCGATCAACGCGATGGACGCGACGATGATCGCACCGGCCGTCGTCGCCAGCGAGCGGAAGATGATCTCCGCCCGCGGGCTGTGCTGGCGACGGCTCTTCGCGGTCGGTTCGGTGCTCGGCTTGCTCGGCATGAGCGCAGTATCTCCGCCTGCTCGCTGGTCGGTCGAATCAGACGGACCAGCGGCGGCAACCTCGTCGTGCACGGTCATGTGGGACTGCTATCAGGAGATGGCGTTGATGGCGGTGGTCAGCTTGGTCTTGAACTGTTCCGGGATCGGGATGTACCCGGCCTCGTCCAAGCCCTGCTGGCCGTTGGTGACCGCCGAGGTGAGGAAGGCCTTGACCGCCTTCGACGTGTCGGCGTCGGAGTACTTCGAGCACACGATCTCGTAGGTCGGCATCACGATCGGGTACGCGCCCGCCACCGACGGCTTGTAGAACGAGGAGGTGTCGATGACCAGGTCGTTGCCCTGGCCGGAGACCTTCGCGGACTCGATCGCCTTGCCCGCCGAGGCGACGCTCAGCGTCACCGGGTCCTTGCTCGCCGAGGTGATGATCCGCGCGATCGACAGGTTCTGCGCCTTCGCGAACGACCACTCGTTGTAGGTGATCGAGTTCTTGGTGCTCTTCACCGCGGCCGAGGTGCCCTCGTTGCCCTTCGAGCCCGCGCCGACGCCGCCGTTGAAGGCCTTGCCCGCGCCCTTGCCCCAGGCGCCGTCGGAGGCGGAGTCCAGGTAGAGCTGGAAGTTGTCGGTGGTGCCCGACTCGTCGCTGCGGAAGATCACGGCGATCGGCTCGGACGGCAGCTTGGCGTTCGGGTTCAGCGCCTTGATCTCGGGCGCGTCCCAGGTGGTGACGGTGCCGTTGAAGATCTTGGCGGCGGTCGGGCCGTCCAGCGCGAGATCGGTCACGCCGTCGATGTTGTAGGTGATCGCGACCGGGCCGAACACGGTCGGCAGGTTCCACGCGGGCGAGGCGCAGCGGTCGGCGGCCTTCTTCGGCTCGTCCTTCTTCGCGCTCAGCGGGGAGTCGGAGCCACCGAAATCGGTCTGGCCACCGAGGAACTCGCTCACACCGGCGCCCGAGCCGCTCGAGGTGTAGTTGAGCGTGGCGCCGTCGCAGTTCTTCTCGTACGCGGCGATGAAGCGCTCCATCGCGTTCTTCTGCGCCGAAGAGCCGCTGGCCTTGAGGGCCTTCTTGCCGCCGCAGGCGACGTCGACCTTGGCCACGTTGCCCGAATCGGCCGAGGTGTTGTCGTCGCTGCCACAGGCGGCCAGCGCCATGGCGCCGACGGCCAGCACACCAACGAGGGCGCTGCTGCGCTTGAGATTCACTATTCCTCCGGAATGGCGTCCTACTCGTCCGGTCCCTCACCGGCCCGGACGGGTGTTGTGGTGCTGTTCGCGGGGAACTCGCGCACCAGGCAGCAGTGTGCTGCCCTCACTCAACCTAAGGTCATGTGGTTGACAGTTGGACCGACCTGAGTGAACGGAGAGTGAACAGCCCGGCGCGATTGCGCCTGGTAGATGTGACGTTTGCCGCAGTTTTACTGGCGCGCATCCATTCTGCCGCCTGTTATTCAACCTCCGCCGCCGCGTAGGCGACGTCGACATGTGCCGGAGCGAATCCGAGACGGGTATAAGTGCGCACCGCGGCGACATTGTCGGCCTCGGTGTAGAGCAGAACTTCGGCCAGCCCGCGCTCCCGCAGGTGATGCAGACCGGTCAAGGTGAGCAGCCGGCCGAGTCCGCGCCCTTGCGCCGCCGGATCGATGCCGACCACGTAGACCTCGCCGAGCGGCGGTTGCTCCGCGTGATGCACCTTGGTCCAGTGGAATCCCAGCAGACGATCAGGGGCCGCGGTGTCGAATGCCAGGAACAGGCCCGCCGGGTCGAACCACGACTCGTCACGGCGGATCTCGATGTCACGCCGGGTCCACGCGCCCTGTTCCGGGTGCCAGGCGAAGGCGGCGCCGTTCACTCGCAGCAATTCCGCGTCGTCGGCGGGACCGGCGTAGGTGCGCAGCACGATGCCGTCCGGCACGGCCAATTCCGGTAGCTCAGGAGTTGCTAGAGACCGGCGCATCTGCCACAACTCACGCACGGTCCGCAGCCCGAGCCGCGCTGCGACGGCTTTGGCCGCCGGCCGGTCGCCGTGCGCCCAGACCCGCGCGCCCGGACCGCCCGCGGCCAGCGCTGCCGCGACCAGATCGGTACCGACGCCGTGACCGCGCCGAGCCGGGGCGACCGCGACCTCGGCCATAGCAGGGTGTTCGCCGTGGGCCGGAACGAGATTCGCGTAGCCGACGACGGCGCCTTCGCGCCGCGCGAGCAGATGGCGCGCTCCGGTATCCGCGCCCGAAGTCAGCGACAACACGGCCTGTTCCGAGACCGGGGCGACACCGTCGGCCTCGGTGGCGCGCGCGAGCAGATCGGTGACCGCCCGCGCGTCGCCCGCGTCGGGGCGGTCGGTCCACTGTGTCGTCGCGCCGCTCATCGGCCTCCGTTCATCGAGCCTGCGGACCCCGCATGGAGTCCACTCCTGGCAACGTCGTAGCGGCAGGAGGCATTTCAGCCCCGCCGAAGCGATGCGGGCACGGTCCGCCGACGATTACTGCACGGAGCCGTTGACCGGCGTGAGCGGTGAATCGTCGGTGCCCTCGTTGTCGTCGTCCGGAAAGCTCACCGGCTCCCCCTTGACCGCCGCGCGCGAGGGGCGCACGGCCTTGTAGCCGACATTGCGCACCGTGCCGATCAGCGACTCGTATTCGGTGCCGAGCTTGGCGCGCAACCGCCGCACGTGTACGTCCACGGTGCGCGTGCCGCCGAAGAAGTCGTAGCCCCAGACCTCTTGCAGCAGCTGCGCGCGGGTGAACACCCGGCCCGCGTGCTGCGCCAGATACTTCAGCAGCTCGAACTCCTTGTAGGTGAGATCGAGCGGGCGGCCACGCAGACGCGCCGTATAAGTGCCCTCGTCGATCACCAGCTCACCGAGGGTGATCTTGCCGGTGTTCTCCGGGCTGGCCACGCCGCCGTTGCGGCCGACCAGCAGCCGCAGCCTGGCGTCGAGTTCGGCGGGGCCGGTGCCGGGCAGCAGGATGTCGTCGAGTCCCCAGTCCGCGTTCACGGCGACCAGGCCGCCCTCGGTGAGCACCGCGACGACCGGCACCGATGACCCGGTGCTGCCGAGCAAGCGGCACAGACCGCGGGCGGCGGCCAGGTCCGTCCTGGCGTCCACCAGCGCGACATCCGCCGTGCCTGCCTCGAGCAGCGAGGCCACCTCAGTGGGCGCAGGGCGCACGTTGTGCGCGAGCAACGCGAGCGAGGGCAACACCGACTCGGGGTTGGGGTCGGAGGTAAGCAGGAGCAGCTCCACGGGCCCTCCTCCCATCTCGTAGCCACGTGGATGCGGCAGCACCGCCGCGGCCACGTCGCTAATCACAGGTAATCGGATGCAAGATTAGCGCGTAACAAGGCATGACCACGCATTCCGGGGTCGGCGAGCGCACCGGAGGACACTCGGGAGCCCCGCCCGGGCCAACCGATATGGTGCGTACATGGGTTACGTATCGGGCATGCCCGCCGTCGGCGAGGCCCCCGAGGCGGTAGCCGAACGCGCGCCGCGCGGCTCCCGGCCGCCGCGGCCCGAGACCCGGAGAGACGGGGGAGCATGCGCAAGCTGATCATCGGCCTGCTGTGTCTGGCTGGGTTCGCCGTCGTCGTCGACTTCAGTACCGCGGCCTATTCGGAGTATCGCGTGTCCCGAGCGCTGCGCGACGGCGCCGATCTCACCGCCGATCCCGAAGTGACGATCCACGGTTTCCCCTTCCTCGGCCAGGCCTGGGACAGCCGCTACGACCACGTGGAGATCCGGGCCCGCGCGAAGCGACTGGACATCCCGGGAGAGATCGCGCTCGAGGCGACGCTGACCGGGGTGCGGCTGCCGGTCGGCGAACTCGTCGACGGCAGCCTGCGCGGCGTCCCGGTGGAGCGCGTGGACAGCCGGTTGCGGGTGGAGCCGACCGAACTCGGCAGGCTGTTCGCCATTCCCGATCTGCAGGTGCACTCGCGGCCTGCCGACAAGTCCGACGGGACCGGCGGATCGGGCGGTTCCGGCATGACCACCACGGGCGCACTGGTGCTCACCGGAACCATGCCGGAGACGCCGGGCGCGCAGTACGGCGGTGAAAAAGTCAGCGTGCAGGCCGATCTGCTGCTCGACGGCGATCAGGTGAAGATCGTGGCGACCGGGTTCTACCGGGGCCCGCCCGGCACCGAGACCATGCCTGTGGCGGTGATCACCGAGGCCGATCGCCCGGCGGTCCTCGCCCGCTTCACCCGTACCATCGACACCAAGGAGTTGCCGTTCGGTGTCCGGCCTACCAAGGTCTCCGCTCAAGGCGGTCAGATCGTCGTGGAGGGCAAGGGCGTGAACGTCACGATCGACCTCGACCGATTGCAGCGACCATGATCCAAGTCACCATCCTCGCAGTAGTACTGCTCGCCGCGCTGGCGGTGGGCGTCCTGCTGCGCCGGCGCGACGGCAAGATTCGCGCGGCCGACGGCATCGACCTGTCCCACACCGCCCGCGCGGAACTGCTGGCGTCCGTCGGCGTGACCGGCGCCGGTCCCGCGGTACTGCATTTCTCCGCCGAGTGGTGCGGACCGTGCTCCGCTGTTCGCCGGGTGGTTGCCAACGTCACAGGCCAGCTCGCGGGCTCACCGCAGCCGCCGCAGGACATCGAGGTGGACATCGACGCCGAGCCTGCGCTCGCCCGGGAGCTGAACGTGCTCTCGCTGCCCACCACGTTCGTCTTCGACATCGCGGGCAGGGAACGGTTCCGCATCTCCGGGGTGCCCAAGGCCACGGATCTGCACTCCGCGCTCGAGCCGCTGACCGCGGCGGCCTGAGCTGCGACGACAAGCCCCCTGGACGGAAGTGATCCACCCCGGGTCCATATTCTCCCGCCGAATTGGGTAAACTGCTGACGTGCTTACCAACCACGAGCTGATGCTCACCCGACGCCGCACAGTGGATCTGTGTCGGCTCGGTGGTTGTTGCTGCCTGTGCCGCTGAGCGGTCGGCTTTTCCGGATTTCCTGACGCCGACCCCTGTCCGCCGCGCGAGCGATCTCACGATCCCCCGGCGAATTGGCAAATTTTCAGTCATCGGACTTATTCAGCGCAGGAGTACGCACAATGTCCACCGAGATCCGTAATACTTCCGAAGCGATCCCCGTTTCTTCCGACCGGGTCGACGTGCGCGGACCACGATTCGCCGCATGGGTGACCACCGGCGTCCTCGTCGTGGTGCTGCTCGCCGCCGCGTTCTCGCCGGTCGCCGCGGGGGTGTTGATCGCCCTGCAAGCAGTCGTCTTCGCGGTCGGCGCCGCCCTCGGCCCGCGCCGCCACCCCTACGGCCGGATCTACGCGGCCGTCGTCGCGCCGCGTCTCGCGCCGACCACCGAGACCGAGCCGACGGCCCCGCTGCGGTTCGCGCAGTTGCTCGGTTTCGTGTTCGCGGCCGTCAGCCTGCTGGGCTTCGCGCTCGGCTCCACGATCGTCGGCGCGGTGTTCGCCGGCTTCGCCTTGTTCGCGGCGTTCCTGAACGCGGCGTTCGGGCTCTGCCTGGGTTGCCGGATCTATCCGCTGGTAGCCCGCCTCCGCCGGACCCCGTCACCGGCATCGAACTGACCCTGCACGTCATCTCTGAAAGGAAAACAATGGCTCGCTCCGATGTCCTGGTCTCCGTTGACTGGGCCGAAGAGAACCTCAACGCCCCCGGCGTCGTGTTCGTCGAGGTCGACGAGGACACCTCCGCCTACGACGGTGGTCACATCGAGGGTGCCGTCCGGCTCGACTGGAAGAAGGACCTGCAGGATCAGGTTCGTCGCGACTTCGTGAACCAGGAGCAGTTCTCCGACCTGCTCTCGGCGCGCGGCATCTCGAACGACGACGAGGTCATCCTGTACGGCGGCAACAACAACTGGTTCGCCGCGTACGCCTACTGGTACTTCAAGCTGTACGGCCACAACAACGTCAAGCTGCTCGACGGCGGTCGCAAGAAGTGGGAACTCGACGGCCGTCCGCTGTCGACCGAGCCGGTGAACCGGCCCGCCACCCAGTACAAGGCGTCGGCGCCCGACCTGAACATCCGCGCCTTCCGTGACGAGGTCATCGCGGCCATCGGCACCAAGAACCTGGTCGACGTGCGTTCGCCCGACGAGTTCAGCGGCAAGATCCTGGCGCCCGCCCACCTCCCGCAGGAGCAGAGCCAGCGTCCCGGCCACATCCCCGGCGCCATCAACGTGCCGTGGAGCAAGGCCGCGAACGAGGACGGCACCTTCAAGTCCGACGCCGAGCTGACCGAGATCTACCAGGAAGCCGGCCTGGACGGCGAGAAGGAGACCATCGCGTACTGCCGGATCGGCGAGCGTTCCTCGCACACCTGGTTCGTGCTGCAGGAACTGCTGGGCCACCAGAACGTCAAGAACTACGACGGCAGCTGGACCGAGTACGGCTCGCTCGTCGGCGCTCCG
The DNA here is from genome assembly GCF_044548645.1 of Nocardia sp. NPDC051929. NCBI lineage: Bacteria > Bacillati > Actinomycetota > Actinomycetes > Mycobacteriales > Nocardiaceae > Nocardia > Nocardia sp. NPDC051929. The sequence goes on from NZ_JBIUCG010000001.1 coordinate 225,895, forward strand.
ATCGAGTTGGGAGAGTAATCCATATGTGTGCAGCACCTACCCAGGGCCAGGCAATCCCGGCCGGTGTCGACGTGGAGAAGGAGACGGTCATCACCGGCCGTGTCCTGAGCACCGACGGCCAGCCGGTGGGCGGGGCGTTCGTGCGCCTGCTCGACGGCAACGGTGATTTCACCGCCGAGGTCGTCGCGTCGGGCACCGGTGACTTCCGGTTCTTCGCGGCTCCCGGCTCGTGGACCGTCCGCGCGCTGTCCTCGGCGGGCAACGGCTCCGCCGAGGTGCGCCCCGAAGGCGCGGGCATCCACGCGGTGGACGTCGCGGTCGCCAAGTAAGACCTCGCAGTCGTCGAACGGCCCCGGTCGCTTTCCGCTCCGCGGAAGCACCGGGGCCGTTTGCGCGCCGCGAAAGCGAGGTCGTTAGACTCGAAACGTGGTCCTCTTCTTCGAGATTCTGCTGGTGGCCGTGGCCGTCCTGATCGGCTGGTTCGGCCTCTACGTCTTCTACCGGCTGTTCACCGAATCATGAGCGAACTCGCGAGCGAAGGTTCCAATCCGGCCGAGCGAGCGAGTGAACAACTGAACGGCAACGCTCCGGCTGATTCCGCCGGTCGCCGCAGCGGCGACCAGGCCGTAGCCGAGGCTGCCGAACGGGCGAAATCGACCGGTGCCCGCAACATCCCGGTCCTACCGGATCTTCCGCTGCCCGAGGACACGGCCAACTTGCGCCTCGGCCCGGACCTCAGCGCCTCGATGCTCGCGCTGCTCCCGCTGGTGGGCGTGTGGCGCGGCGAGGGGGAGGGCAACGATCCCGAGCGCGGGGACTACCACTTTGGCCAGCAGATCGTCGTCTCACACGACGGCGGCGACTATCTCGCCTGGGAATCCCGGTCCTGGGTCATCGAGGCCGACGGCGCCTACGGCGGCCCCGACTTGCGCGAGAGCGGCTTCTGGCGAGTCGGCATCGACGGCAACGACGAGGTCATCGAACTGCTGCTGTCACACAGCGGCGGCATCGTGGAGCTGTTCTACGGGCAAGCGCTGTCCCAGTCGTCCTGGGAACTGGCCACCGACGTGGTGATCCGCAGCCAGTCCGGCATCGTCGTGGGCGGCGCCAAGCGCCTCTACGGCATCGTCGAGGGCGGCGACCTGGCCTACGTCGAAGAACGCGTGGTAGCCGACGGCCCCCTCCAACCCCGCCTCTCGGCCCGCCTCCAGCGCTACATCGGCTGAGAATTTCTCCTCGCCCAGCACGGCACCCCGCCGCGCTCGGCGCTGCCCAACGCAATCGCAGGCTAGCCGCAGCGGAACGCAGTACGTGGTCTGCTGCAACCCCTGACCGACTCCACCCCAACGCAACACCTGATCTCGCGAGCACATGGGTAACTCACCGGGAACGCCCAAAACCCACCCACATCCCCAACGCAGGCCCTGTGACCAACCCACACCCCACCCCACTGGTACGGCCTGAATACCCGGAGAGGCGGAACAGAACAGCCCCCGAGCCATACCGGTGCGATTGTGGTCGCACGGGTCCGGTCGGACGGACCGGGGCTCGGGGGCCGGGTGACTGCCTGGAATTCGCTAGCGCTCGCGCGGGCGAAATCCACCTGCAGCGGTGGCGCTAGCGGACAGCCACCTCACGTGTCCTATGAATAATCATTCTTCGAACCACCTCCTTCCTGTGTACGAACGAATCTAGCGATGCGTCAGTAGCTCGGCAACGGATTTTCTCGGTGGGCTGAATCGGCGCTGCCACATGGCGTTCCGTGCCCCGCGAGGTCCGTCGTGACCTGCCCTGATGCGGATACTCGCAGCACCGCGTCGGCCCGATGGTCTTCCGGGAGCTGATGCGTGACGACGACCACGATCCGATCCGGTTCCACGAGACCGCTGTCGGCGTCCAACAGGTCGCGCAGCAGCTTCGCCCCGGCTTCGGCTTCCAAGTGCTCGGTCGGTTCGTCGAGCAGCAATACCCGCGCCGGTGACACCAGGGCGCGCGCGAGCAGGATCCGGCGACGCTGGCCACCCGACACGGCTGCCGCTCCCCCGACGAGATCGGTGTGCACACCCTGCGGAAGCCCGTCCAACCAGTTCCCGAGACCGACCGTTCGCAAAGCTTCTTCGGCTTCTTCCGCGGTCAGATCACCGCGGGCGACCCGCAGATTCTCCAGCACGGAGGTGCCGAACAGGTGCGCGTCTTCGGCGAAGAAGGTGACGCCGGGGCGCGGCGTGTCGAACAACCCGGCCCACTTCATGAGCAGAGTCGTCTTGCCCGCGCCGCTGGGGCCGACCACCGCGATCCGCCGTCCGCAGGGCAGTTCCGGCACATGGGCGTCGATGGGAAGAGTCCGAGCGACGTTCGCCGCGTCCTTTGCATGTGGAGGGCGGGTGGTCTGCCGCGCCGACGGGCCGACCGACGCACTCGGGGGCGAATCGGGGTCGAGTCCATCCAGGCGATGCAGGGCCGCGCGGGCCGTGGTCAGCGTCTGCGCCGCCGTGGGCAGCGGGCCGACCGCTTCGAAGGCCGACAAGGGCAAGAGGACCAGGACGACGAGCGCCATGGGCGTCATCGCGCCTGGCGAGCCGCCGTCCGGGCCGTAGAGGGTGATGCCGATCAGCAGCGCGCCGAGGACAGCCGCGCCGATGGACAGGGGCGTGGCAGCGGCCGACCAGGCGCTGCGCGCGGCCGCCCGATCTTCCGCGGCGACCGCACGGCGCGACGCTTGCCCGGCCGCGGCGAGGGCGGCATCCAGGCGACCGGCTACGCGTAGTTCCGCGGCGTGGTCGAGCACGGTGAGGGCCTGAGCGGTGAACTCCGCCCGGTCGGCCCGCACGGCGCGTTCCGCCTCGGACGCCGCCTTGGCCGACAACCACGGTGCGACGATGCCCGACAGGACCAGCGCACCCGCCAGGATCGCGGCGGCGGCGGGCGAGATCGTGGCCAGCAGAGCGACGGCGGCGAGTGAGAGCGCGAGGGCGACCGCGACCGGCACGAACGCACGGACCACCACGGCACCCAAGTCGTCGATGTCGCTGCCGATCCGGACCAGGAGATCTCCGCGGCGCAGCGGCTTGCCCGACCGATCGCCGCCACTCGGCGACACCTCGGGTCGGCGCAGCCAGAAATCCGAACGAGCCAGCGTCCGGTACACCGTGGTTCGCGCTGTTGTCATAGCGCGCAGTGCGACGTCGTGTGTGGCGAGACGTTCCAGGTACCGGCACAAGCCACGGGAGATGCCGAGCGCGCGCACCGCCACCACGGCGATGCTCAGATCGAGCACCGGCGGCATCTGCCAGGCGCGCGCGATCAGCCAGGCCGCCAACGCGGCGAGCCCGAGCCCGCTGCCGAGCGCCAGCACGCCCCATCCGATCGCCACCGCGACCCGCCAACGGGACAATTCGAGCAGCGCCCACATTCGGCGCAGATCACCGGGCACCGTGGAACCGGTGGCACGCGGAACGGCCCGCGTCGCGCGTCCGCCGGTGTTCATCCCGGCACCTCCTCTCGCGAGGTGCGCAGGTCCGCGCGCACCTGCACGACATGGTCGGCGGCGGCCAGCACGGTCGGGCGGTGGCCGACGACGACGACCGTCGCGCCCATACGGGCCCTGGCTTGGAGTGCGGCCAGCACGGTGGCTTCGGCGGCGGCGTCGAGGTGCGCGGTCGGCTCGTCCAGCAGCAGGATCGGGCGATCGGTGGCCAGCACCCTGGTCAGCGCGAGGCGCTGGCGTTGACCGAGCGACAGGCCGACGCCGCCGGGGCCGACCACCGTGTTCCAGCGCTCGGGCAGTTCATCGAGCACGGCATCGAAACCAGTTGCCAGACAAGCGGCTTCGAGATCATCGAGGACGCGTGCCGGGCCGTGTGCGGCGTGGTCCACCGTCCGCGCGCCGAGCAATTCGAGGTTGTCGCGCAATGTGCCGGGAACCAGCACCGGCCGCTGCGGCAGCCAAGCCACACGCGCCCACCATTGGTCCTGGTCCAGTTCGCGGACGTCCACCCCGTCGACGGTCACGGCACCTCGGTCGGGTGTGATCAGGCCCAGAATCGCCTGTACCGCGGTAGATTTACCGCTTCCGTTGGGACCGGCGAGCACCGTGAGGGCACCGGGCCGCAAGATCGCCGACAGGCCCGCGGGAGCGAACCCGTCCCGCGCCCGGACCGACAGGTCGCGGAGTTCGACCGTGCCGGGCCACTCGGAGCTGCCGCGGCGAGCCGTCACCCCGGCTTCCTCCGGCAAGGCACAGCGGCCGCATGCACCGGCGCGCGTCGACTCGTCCCGCACCGCATCGACGCGCGCCACCCCCTGCACGCCCCGGCTGGACAGCGACTCGACCGGCTCGTGGTCAGGCGCCGTGGCCGCGCCGGAGTCCTGGGGACTGCCGCGGCGAGCCGTCACCACGGCCTTCTCCGGCTCGGTGCGTCGACAGTCGCATGTACCCGCGTGGGCCGACTCGTCCGGTGCGCCCACACCGGCGTGCGCCGCCGCGCGCCGCGCGCCGTGGCCGGGTAGCCGCTCGGTCGGCTCGGCGGGCGTGGACTCGAGGATCGCGAACGCTCGGTCCGCGGCCGCCATACCGTCCTGGGCGGCGTGGAAACGTTCGCCCACCATGCGCAGCGGCAGATACACCTCCGGGGCGAGCACCAGCACCACCAAGCCCGCGTAAAGACTCATCTCACCGAAGACCAGTCGCAGCCCGATGGAGACCGCGATCAGTGCCACGCTCAGCGTGGCGAGCAACTCCAGCACCATGGAAGACAGAAAGGCGATGCGGAGCGCGCCCATGGTGCGCCGGCGCAGCGCGTCGCCGAGATCGCGAACACGGTGCCGCATGGTGTGCGCGTGTGCGGTCGAACCGCCCGTCCCGGTGTCGTTCCGCTGTCCCCGCGCAGTGGGCTCGGGCTGCGCGTCGCCGGTCTCGCGGCCGAGCGCACGCAATGTCGGCATGCCCGCGAACAGATCGAGCATTTGGTCCGACAGCCGGGTGGTGGCCGCGAGCGTGGCTTCCGCCCGGCCCTGGGTCAGCAGCCCGATGAGGATCATGAAGATCGGGATGAGCGGCAAGGTGATCACCACGATCACACCGGAAGTCACATCGTGGGCCGCGATGACCGCGAGCACGATCGGTGGAACCAGCACCGCCAGCAGCAGAGCGGGCAGGTAGCCGACAAGATATCCGCGCAGCCCGGACAGGCCCGTGCCGACGACCACGGCCAATTCCGTTCGACGCGCGTCGAGTTCGCGAGGCGACAGCCGTGCGCCCGCACCGAGCACCGCGCCTTCCAGCTCCGCCACCACGCTCGCGCCCGCTCGGTGCGCCAGCCGGGACTGCGCCCACGTGGCGAGCACCCGGGCCGCGATCGCGACCGCGAGCACGACGAGTTCGACCGTCCACGCGCCGAGCGTGCGCGCACTCGGATCGGTGACCACCCCGGCGAGCACCCGCCCGATCAGCACCGCCGCGACCACGATCGCGCCGGTGACGACGAGCGACAGCGCCACGCTCAGCGCGAGGTAGCTGCGTGCCGAGCGGGCATAACGCCACAGGCGCGGATCGATCGGCGGGCGGGCCATGGCGTCAATCCTGCGCGACCCGCAGGGGCAGGCCGACCGGGGGCGGGATCTGCTCGACGGTGATGCGCTTGCGGAACACCCAGTACGTCCAGCCCTGGTACACCAGCACGACCGGCGTGACCAGCGCGGCGGCCCAGCTCATCACCTTCAGCGTGTACGGCGTGGAGGACGCGTTGTAAACCGTCAGGTCGAACGCCGCATCGATCGTCGAGGGAAGCACCGCGGGGAACAGCGAACCGAACAGCAGCGCGGTCGCCGCCGCGACGGTCACCGTGGTGCCGGTGAACGCCCACCCGTCGCGCTGCGCGAGATCGGCCGCCGCCGCCACGACCAGACCGAGCACGGCCAGCCCCAATGGGATCCAGGTCCAGCCGTTCCCGTAGGCCAGCTGCGTCCACAATCCGAATCCGCCGACGACGACCACGGTCGGGACGAGCAGCAGCCGAGCGGTGCGTCGTGCATCGTCGCGGACCTCGCCCGCGGTCTTGAGCACCAGGAACATCGCTCCGTGCAGCGCGAACAGCAGTCCGGTCGCCAGCCCGCCGAGCAGGGCGTAGGGGCCGAACAAGTCGGCGACCGAGCCCGCGAACTGCTTCTTCTCGTTCAGCGGGACACCGTGCACCACATTGGCGAACACCCAGCCCCACGCCAGCGCCGGAACCCAGGAGCCGATGCCGATGCCGATGTCGCAGCGGGCCCGCCAGCGCGGATCATCGATCTTGCCGCGGTACTCGATGGCGCAGATCCGCAGGATCAGCGCGACGAGCACCAGCAGCAACGCCAGGTAGAAGCCGGAGAACAGGCTCGCGTACCACTCCGGGAACGCCGCGAACATCGCGGCGCCCGCGGTGATCAACCAGACTTCGTTGGCGTCCCACACCGGCCCGATCGTGTTGAGCACCGCGCGCCTGCGCCGGTCGGACCCCTTGCCGAGGATCGGCATGAGCATGCCGACGCCGAAATCGAAGCCCTCCAGCACGAAGTAGCCGGTGAACAGCACACCGATCAGGACGAACCAGAACTCTTGCAGACTCATCGCCGGCTCCTAGTAGGCGAACGAAAGTTGTTCGACGGCGGGCTCTTCGAGGCGGCGTTCGCCCGAAGTCGTATCCGTGTCGTGCGGCTCGGCGGCGGGCGCCGCCGGATCCGGTCCGTGGATCACGTACCGGCGCATCAGGAAGAACCACACGAACGCGAGCGCGCCGTACAGCAGCGTGAAGGTGATCAGCGAGAACAGCACGACGCCTGGCGCGTGATCGGAGACGCCCTGCTGAACGGTGAGGCGCAGATTCGGGTCGCCGGTTGGGTTGGGCGCGACCACCCAGGGCTGCCGCCCCATCTCGGTGAACACCCACCCGGCGCTGTTGGCCAAAAACGGGGTGGGGATGGCCAGCAGGCTCAGCCAGGCGAACCAGCGCTGGTCCGGCACTCGTCCGCGGCGGGTCAGCCAGAGCCCGGCCAGCGCGAGCAGCACCGAACCCGCCGACAGCCCGATCATGGCACGGAACGACCAGTAGGTGACGAACAGGTTGGGCCGGTAGTCACCGACACCGAACTTCTCGTTGTAGGTCTTCTGCAGGTCGACGACGCCGTCCAGCGTCACACCGGTGAACTCCCCCTTCGCCAGCCAGGGCAGCACATAGGGCACTTCGAGCACGTGCGTCACGCTGTCGCAGTTGTTGTGCGTGCCGACGGTCAGCACGGAGAAATCGGGGTCGAGGGCGGTGTGGCACAGCGATTCCGCCGAGGCCATCTTCATCGGCTGCTGCTCGAACATCAGCTTGCCCTGCACGTCGCCGGTGTAGACCAGAGCGGCCATCGCCGCGATCACCACGACGATGCCCGCACGCGCGGCGGGCCGCCACATCTCGCGCGCGTCAGCCGACTTCGCCTCGTCGCCACTGCGCGCGTTGCGCACCATCCACCAGCCGGCGATGCCGACGACGAAGGTGCCCGCCGTGAGGAAGGATCCGGCCACCACGTGCGGGAAAGCCGCCAGCAAGGTGTTGTTGGTGAGCACCTTCACGATGCTCTCCAGCTCCGCGCGACCGGTTTCCGGGTTGTAGCGGGCGCCGACCGGATGCTGCATGAACGAGTTGGCCGCGACGATGAAATACGCCGAGGCGTTCACGCCGATCGCGACCATCCAAATCGCGCCGAGGTGCAGCAGTTTCGGCAACCGGGTCCAGCCGAAGATCCACAGTCCGAGGAAGGTCGACTCCATGAAGAAGGCGATCAGCCCTTCCAGCGCGAGCGGGGCGCCGAACACGTCACCGACGAAGCGGGAGTACTCGCTCCAGTTCATGCCGAACTGGAACTCCTGCACGATGCCGGTCGCGACGCCGAGCGCGAAGTTGATCAGGAACAGCTTGCCGAAGAACTTCGTCAGCCGCAGCCAGTGCTGCTTGCCGGTGACGACCCATGCCGTCTGCATGGCAGCGACCAGCGGCGCGAGACCGATGGTCAGCGGCACCAGCAGGAAGTGGTAAACGGTTGTGATGCCGAACTGCCATCGGGAGATGTCCAAGGCGTTCAAGCCGGCCTCCTGCGTGTCTACGACATGTCGTAGTAAAGCCTACGCCGGAGCAGACCTCGAAAAATGAGTCCTAGGCCACGCCACCAGGGCTGATACTGCCTGTTCGGCCTGTTTTCCGTGCTCATCACCGCCCCGTGCCCGCCCGAGTAGGACGGAGATCACGGAGCGGCGCACACTCACCAGTCGCCGATGGCTCCCGCCCGCTCGATACCGCGATCGACCAGCCCGATGATCTCTTCGGCGTTGTCCGGCGCGGACATCCGCAGCCCGTCCAGCGAATTCACCCGCGCCGCAAGCGAAATGCTCGACAGCATCCAGATGCTGTCGCAGGTGAGCAGGTCGGCGGTGAACAGCGAGTCGTAGCGGCATTGCCAGCCGGCCTTCTCGGCTTCGGCGAACAGCGCGCGCTGAGTGACGCCGGGCAGCACACCGTTCTTCGCGGGCGGCGTGATCAGCTGCTTGTCGCGGGCGATCACCACGGTGGATCGCGGCCCCTCCAGCACCCGGTTCTCCGTGCTGGTGAAGATCACGTCCTCCGCGCCCATCCGCGCGGCGAACCGCAGGGCGGCCATATTGGTGGCATAGGACAGCGTCTTGGCACCGAGCAGTTGCCATGGCGCCGCTTGCGCGAGGTCGACCGAGATGCCCCGCGACAGGCTCACCACGGCGACGCCCTCGGCGCGGGCCTTCTCGACGCGCTCGGGCACCGGCACCACGAGCACGAAAGCGGTCGGCACGGGCACGGCGGCGGCGAGGTCACCGGTCTTGACCTTGTCGGGCGTTGCGGCCAACTCGGAGTCGCGCCCGCGGGTGAGCACCAGCCGCATCACGCCTTCGCGCTCGCTGCCCCACTCCTTGGCGGCGGTCTCCACCGCCTCGCGCCATTTGCCCAGTTCCGGCTCGGGCAGATCGAGCGCCTGGGCGGAGCGGCGCAATCTGCCTAGATGAAATTCGATCGCACACGCGACGCCCGCGCGCACGAGCACCGTTTCGAAGACACCATCGCCACGCAATACGCCAATATCGTCCGCAAACAACAACGGCGCATCCGCATCCCGGACCGCGCCATCGAGAGTTACCAGAACTCGATCCACCATGCGACGAGCGTAGGCGGTGTGAGCGGACAATGCCTATGTCACGGCCGCTTTTGCCAGACCTTTTGTGCAGCCGCCCCACGCGGCCCGCTGTAATGCTCGGACAATGCCGATCGGCTATGCCGTTCTCCGACGCCCTGGCCCGGTTCGCGCACCGCCGGGCGGGCCCGCCTAGAGTGGGAGAGGTGTCCGTGGTCGTTGCGCCCAGCCCCATCCTCAGTGTGTCGGGAGCCGTCGCGGGAGCGGCGGGTTCGCCCGACGCCGCCGTCGCGTGGCATTACGGCGATCCGTTCGGCGAGCAGCGCGCCGCGGTGCAGCGCGCCGCGATCGTCGACCGGTCACACCGATTCGTGCTGCGCATCACCGGCGCGGAGCGGCTCTCCTGGTTGCACACCATCTCCAGTCAGCATGTCGCCACCCTCGGCGACGGGCAGTCCGCCGAGAACCTCGACCTGGATTTGAACGGCCGGGTGCAGCATCACTTCGTGCTCACCGAACTGGACGGCGCCGTCTGGATCGATACCGAAGCCGAGCGCGGACCCGACCTGCTCGCGTTCCTGCAGAAGATGGTCTTCTGGGCCGATGCCAAACCCGAAGCCGCCGACTACGCGGTACTCAGCCTGCTCGGCCCCGGAGTGGCAGACCTGGCCGAAACACTCGGCATCACCGCCCTTCCCGGCGTGTACGAGGCGACGCCGCTGCCCGGCGGCGGATTCTTGCGCCGGATGCCGTGGCCGACGGCCGACTCCTTCGACTTGGTCGTCCCGCGCGATCAGCTGACCGGCCTGTGGGACCGGCTCACCGCGGCAGGCGCCGTTCCCGCCGGAATGTGGGCGTTCGAGGCATTGCGCGTCGCGGCCGTCCGGCCGCGGATCGGATCGGACACCGACGAGCGGACCATCCCGCACGAGGCCCGCTGGATCGGCGGCGTCGCCGAACACGGAGCCGTCCACCTGGACAAGGGCTGCTACCGCGGCCAGGAGACGGTGGCCAGGGTGCACAACCTCGGCAAGCCGCCGCGGCACCTGTTGCTGCTGCACCTGGACGGCTCGGCGGACGAGCGCCCGGTCATCGGCGACGACGTCACCGCCGGCGGCCGCGCGGTCGGCAGGCTCGGCACGGTCGTCGACCACTTCGAACTCGGCCCGATCGCCCTCGCGCTGGTCAAGCGCGCGGTTCCGGCCGACACCGCGCTGGTCGCCGGCCCGGTCGCGGCGTCCATCGATCCCGATTCGATGCCCTCCGACGACGAACCGCAAGCGGGCCGGCTCGCGGTCGACCGGCTGCGTGGGCGCTGACCTGTTGACCGGCCACCGGCAAGCGGGACGTTTTCCTCAGCCGACATCCGCACTCTTGCTCAGCGCCGAGCTCCCCATTCGTGACGAGAGGAGCGCCGTTCATGCGCGTCGGTGATTCCGGAGAGGTGCTCGCGGCGTGCGTCGTGCACGCCGATATCGAGGTACCGGGAAGGGTCGGTCGCAGCGCCATCGACAAGCGCCCGGCGGCGGGACGAGTCGCGGTACGCGCCCTCGGCTTGGACGGCGATCACGTCTGCAACACCAAGCATCACGGCGGCGTGCACCAGGCCGTCTACGCCTACGCCGACGAGGACGCCCGCCGCTGGGGCACGGAGCTCGGCCGGGAACTGCCCGCGGGCTGGTTCGGCGAAAACCTGCGCGTGCGTGGCCTTCCGGTCAGCGACTCGGTGATCGGCGCGCGCTGGACGGTCGGTGACACCGTGCTGGAGGTGAGCGCTCCGCGCGTGCCGTGCGCCACGTTCCAGCACTGGAGCGGCGAGCAGCAGTGGGTCAAACGGTTCACCCTGCGCAGCGATACCGGCGCCTATCTGCGGGTGCTCACCGAGGGCACGATCGCGGCGGGCGACCGGATCTCGGTGGTACACGTCCCCGAGCACGGCATCACGGTCCGCGATCTGTTCACCGGCGCCGATCCGGATCTGCTGGCGATCCTGCTCGCCGACGAGCCGACCATCTCCGACAACGTGCGCATGCAAGTGGAACGGCACGCGCGCAGGCATGGCAACGCCGTGCGCGCCACCGCGCACCGGCACGCGACGACGAGCACCGACGACATCGGCACGGGAGCGAAATCGTGAGTGTGGAACTGGTCGAAGTGGTCCGCTCGGGCTTCCGTGAATGCGTGCACCGCGGCTCGGTGGTGGTGCTCGACGCCGCGGGCGAGCCCACCCTCGAACTCGGCGAAGTGCACCTGCCGATCTTCCCGCGCTCGACGAACAAGCCGATGCAGGCGATCACCCTGCTGCGCAACGGTTTCCAGCCGGTCGATGACGCCGAACTGGCGATCGCCACCGCCTCGCACTACGGCGAACCCGACCATGTCGCGCTGGTGCGCAGGCTGCTGGACCGGTTCGGCCTGCCCGAATCCGCCCTGGCCTGCCCGGCCGATCTGCCGTACGACGAGGGCGCCCGCACCGCGCTGCTGTCCGGCGGAGGACAACCACGCCCCATCTACATGAACTGCTCGGGCAAACACGCGGCGATGCTCGCGACCTGCGCGATCAACGGCTGGCCGACCGAGGGCTACCAGGACCGGGCGCATCCGCTGCAGCGCGCGGTGATCGCGACCGTGGCCGACCTGACCGGCGAGCCGGAAGCCGATCTGGGCATCGACGGCTGCGGATTGCCGATCATCCCGGTCTCACTCGTCAACCTCGCGCGGGTGTTCTCGACCATCGCGACGGCCGAGCCGGGAAGCCCGGAACGCCGGGTCGCCGACGCGGTGCGCGCGCATCCGCGAGTGATTTCCGGCACGAACGCGCCCGATCTGCTGACCATGCTGGCCACTCCCGGGCTGGTGTGCAAGATCGGCGCGGATGGTGTGCACGCGGGCGCGCTGCCGGACGGATCGGCTTTCGCGTACAAGATCGAAGACGGCCACGACCGCGCGCGAATGCCGCTGACGCTGGCGATTCTGCACCGAATGGGAATCGAGTGGACCGATGCGCACGCGGAGCTGGCGGCCCCCGCGGTGCTGGGCGGGGGTATCCGAGTCGGTGTGATTCGTGCTATACCCGGGGTCGTCTAGCTATTCCACGGCAGGGCGACAAGCGGGCAAACGGCACTGGTTCCGGAGTTCTTCACCCACTCCTGGAAGCGAGACCGCCGGACACACGCTAAAGTGTCTGTCAGGAAGAGTATTAATTCGAACGGGGCCGCCACCAAACCCCAGGCCGCCCCGCTGTGACGCGAGGGGGTCAGCCATGGGCCGTGGCCGGGCTAAGGCAAAGCAGACCAAGGTCGCACGCGAGCTGAAGTACAGCTCGCCCACGACCGACTTCGCGAGCCTTCAGCGCGAGCTTTCGGGAAGCCCCAACTCCCAGCGGAGTGGTGGTGTGCTGTCCGATGAGCACGACGCGGACGACTCCTTGTCCCGCTGGGACGAGGACGACGACTACGACGACTGGCGCCGCTGACTCGGATTTACGTCTGAAGGGGGAGGCCGACGGGCCTCCCCCTTCGATCGTTGTCGCGGGTTGACGTCTCTGGCGCCGAAAAGGCTTGCAACACACCGGAGTCCCGCATCGTACATAGATGCGGGACTCTCACGTGTCTTCACCGCGAATCAGAACCGCGGATGCTCACCGACCAGCACGGCGCGCGCGGCGTCGGCGTCCTTGGCCTTCTTGACCGTGCCCAGCGTCCAGCACTCGATGTGCCGTGCGGTCAGCACCGCCAGCGCCCGGTCCACATCCTCGGGAGCGACGACGGCGACCATGCCGACGCCCATGTTGAACGTCTTCTCCATCTCGGGCCGCTCGACCCGGCCGCGCTGGGCGATCATCTTGAACACCGGCGCCGGGTTCCAGGTGCCTCGATCCAGCTCGGCCACAATGCCCGCGGGCAGCACCCGGGCGAGATTGGCCGCCAAGCCACCGCCGGTGACGTGGGCGAACGTGCGCACATCGGTTTCGGCGATCAGCGCGAGGCAGTCCTTGGCGTAGATCCTGGTCGGCTCGAGCAGTTCCTCGCCCAGGGTGCGGCCGAACTCCTCGACGTGGCCGGTGAGCGACATGCGATCGATCTCGAGCAGCACCTTGCGGGCCAGACTGTAGCCGTTGGAGTGCAGTCCGGAGGACCCCATGGCGATCACCACGTCGCCGGGACGGACCCGGTCGGGTCCGAGCACCGCGTCGGCTTCGACCACGCCGATGCCGGTGGCGGACAGGTCGTAGTCGTCCGGATCCATCAGCCCGGGATGCTCGGCGGTCTCGCCGCCGAGCAGCGCGCACCCGGCGCGCACACAGCCCTCGGCGATGCCGGAGACGAGTTCGGCGACCTTCTCCGGGACGACCTTGCCGATGGCGATGTAGTCCTGGAGGAACAGCGGCTCCGCGCCGCAGACCACGAGATCGTCCACCACCATGGCCACCAGGTCGAGGCCGACGGTGTCGTGTTTGTCCATCGCCTGCGCCACCGCGATCTTGGTGCCGACGCCGTCGGTGGAGGCCGCCAGCAACGGTTCCCGGTAGCCGCCCTTCAGCGCGAACAGCCCGGCGAAGCCGCCGAGGCCGCCTTGGACCTCGGGCCGGGTCGCCTTCTTCGCCAATGGCCCGAACAACTCGACTGCGCGATCACCTGCCTCGATGTCCACGCCTGCCGCGGCGTACGAAGCACCACCACTGGGGGTCTGTTCAGTCATTTTCGGGGAAAGCTCCAAACCGAATCGGCGGATAGATGCCTGCTCACGCTACCGGAGCCGGATAACGACCCCGCACCGGTGTTGGCTCGCCCTCTTGACAATAGGGCAGAGCCAACCGTAAAGCGGACGATCAGTCCGTCTCGTCGCCATCGAACCCCGCGGCCTGTGCCCGGCGGTGGCGTTGCCGCACCGGATCCGGTACCGGCACCGCGGCGACCAAGCGGCGGGTGTACTCCTCCCGTGGGGCGCGCAGGATGCGATTCCGATCGCCCGCTTCCACCACCGCACCGTCGCGCAGCACCACGATCCGGTCGGCGAGCTGGTCGACCACGGCCAAGTCGTGGCTGATGAACAGGCAGGCCCAGCCGCACTCGCGCTGTAGCTGACCGAACAGCTCCAGCACCGCGGCCTGCACCGAGACGTCCAGCGCGCTGGTCGGCTCGTCGGCGACCAGCAGGTCCGGGTCGAGCACCAGCGCGCGGGCGAGGCTGGCACGCTGACGCTGCCCGCCGGACAACTCGTGCGGGTACCGGCGTTCGACGCCCGCGGGCAACCGCACGTCGTCGAGTAGCAGGCGCACCCTGGCGCGAATCTCCGCCGAGCTGCCCGCCTTGTGCACGAGCAGCGGTTCGGACACGCACTCGCCCACGGTGAGCCGGGGATTCAGCGAACTGGCCGGGTCCTGGAAGACGAATCCGAAGCGCCGCCGAATCGGTCGCAGCTCGCGCTGTGACAGCCCCACGATGTCCTGCCCGCGCACTCGCACCGTTCCGGAGGTGGGCCGTTGCAGTGCCGCGACGCAGCGGCCGATGGTCGACTTGCCCGAGCCGGACTCACCGACCAGGCCGAGCGTCTCGCCGGGACCGATGCGCAGACTCACGCCGTCGACAGCGCGGAAACGCGGCCTGCCGAACGGGCCGGGAAATTCGACCACCAGATCACGGACCTCGAGTACCGGATCGCCCTCGGTCTCGGCACTGTCGGGCGGGCCGTGCTCGATCTGCTCGGTACCCAGGTGCGGGACCGCGGCAAGCAGGGCGCGGGTGTAGTCCGCCGTGGGACGCGCGAACAGTTCATCCACCGGCGCCTGCTCGACCACCGCTCCGTCGCGCATCACCACCACGCGGTCGGCGATGTCGGCGACCACGCCCATGTTGTGGGTGATCAGCACGATCGCGCTGCCGATCCGGTCGCGCAGGCCCCGCAGCAGGGCGAGGATCTCGGCCTGCACCGTGACGTCCAGCGCCGTGGTCGGCTCGTCGGCGATGATCACCTTCGGCTCGCAGGCGATGGCGATGGCGATCACCACGCGTTGTTTCTGCCCGCCGGAGAGCTGATGCGGGTAGTAGTCCACCCGGTGCTCCGGATCGGGCAACCCGACCAGGCGCAGGAGTTCCACTGCCCGCGCCTTGGCCGCCTTCTTGGTCAGGTCGGTGTGGGCGCGCAGCGCCTCGCCGATCTGGAAGCCGACGGTGAACAGCGGGTCCAGGGCCAGGCCTGGTTCCTGGAACACCATCGAGATCGCGCCGCCGCGCAATGCGGTGAGCTGCCTCTCGTTCATCGTGGTGACCTGCTCGGTCCCCAGGGTGACCAGGCCGCGCACCGTGGCCGTTTCCGGCAGCAAGCCCATCGCGGTGCGTGAGCTCACGGACTTGCCCGAACCGGACTCCCCGACGATGGCCAGCACTTCGCCGGGGTAGACCTCGTAGGAGACGTCGGTGACCGCGTGCACCGGCCCCGCGTCGGTGGCGAAGGTGACCGACAACGATTCGATGGACAGGGCGGGGCGGCCCCGCTCCGTCGCGGAGGACTCAGGCATCGGTCGCGTCCTTTCCGCCGCCGTCCGGTCCGGCCACCGCCGCGGCGCGGCGGGTGCGCAGGACGGGGTTCAGCACTTCGTTGAGGCTTTCCCCTACCAAGGTCATGCCGAGCACGACGAGCACGATGGCGACACCGGGAAAGATGCCCGTCCACCAGATGCCGTTGGACACGTCCGGCAGCGCTTTGTTCAGATCGAAACCCCATTCCGCGGCCTGGGTCGGTTCGATGCCGAAACCGAGGAAGCCCAGGCCGGCCAGGGTGAGGATGGCTTCCGACCCGTTGAGCGTGATGATCACCGGCAGCGATTGAGTGACATTGGCCAGGATGTGCCGGAACAGGATTCGCGTGGTCGACGCGCCGGTTACCCGCGCCGCGTCGACGTACGGCTCCTGCTTCACGGCCACGGTCGCGTTGCGCACCACCCGGAAGTACTGCGGGACGAAGACCGCCGTGATGGCCACCGCCGCGGACAGCACACCGCCCAGGCTGGTCGAGCGACCGCCCGCGACCACGATGGACACCACGATCGCCAGCAACAGTGTCGGGAACGCGTACATCGCGTCCATGAACAGCACGAGCAACCGGTCCGGCCACCGGCCGACGTAGCCGGACAGCAGTCCGAGCGGTACCCCGATCAGCAGCGAGAGCAGCAGGGAGATCGTGATCACCCACAAGGCTGTCCGCGCGCCATAGATCACCCGGGAGAACACGTCTTCTCCGCGCACCGAGGTGCCGAACCAATGCTCGGCCGACGGTGCTTGCTGGCGAACGAAATCGACGCCGTCAACGGCACTCTGGGCGAATCCGTACCGTGCGATCAGCGGAGCGAAGAGCGCGGCGACCACGAAGACACCGACCAGAGCCAGGCCGAGGACCAGCGTCGCACGCTGCAAACCGGAGGTCATCGAGAACAACCGGAGGCCGGGTACACCCCGCCGCGCCGCGGGTGGCGTGACCAGGGTTTCGTTCAGCAGTTCCGGAGCCGTCATCAGAACCTCACCCTCGGATCGATCAGGGCCACCAGGACGTCGACCAGGAAGCTCATCACCGCCACGATGAGCGCGATGAACGCGACGATGCCCTGCACGGCGATGAAGTCGCGCGCCGAGAGGTATTGCGCGAATTGATAGCCGAGGCCTTTCCACTCGAACGTGGTCTCGGTGAGCACCGAGGCGCCGAGCATCATGGCGATCTGCATGCCCATCACCGTGACGATCGGGATCAGCGCGTTGCGGAAGGCATGCCGCCCGGTCACCACGCGGCGGGACAAGCCACGGGCCCGTGCCGCGTCCACGTAGTCGGCGCGGAGGGTCTGGATCAGGTTGATCCGCACCAGCCGCAAGAAGATGCCCGCGGTGAGCAAGCCGAGCGCGATGGCGGGCAGCACGGCGTGTTTCAGCACGTCGAGCAGGTATCCGGCGTCGCCGTAGAGGATCGCGTCGATCAACATGATGTTGGTCTTCGGCGAGACGTGTTGCAGCCGCAGTTCCACGTTGGTGCTCGCCCGGCCCGCCACCGGCAGCCAGCCGAGTCGCACCGCGAACACCAGCTTCAGCAGCAGGCCGACGAAGAACACCGGCGCGGCGTAGAACAAGATGGCCAGCAACCGCAACGTGGTGTCGGCGGCCGAATCCCGCCGGGTGGCGGCGTACCTGCCCAGCGGGACGCCGATCGCGAACGCGACCACGAGTGCCCAGCACACCAGTTCCAGCGAGGCGGCGCCGTAGGTGACCACCACCTCGCTGATCTCCCGGTTGTCCTGGGAGCGACCGAGATCCCCGTGCAGAAGCCCGGACAGATAGTCCCAGTACTGGGTCAGTATCGGCCGGTTCAGCCCGGCCGCCTCCTTGCGCGCCTCGATCTGTTCCTGGGTCATGCGTCCGCCCATCGCCGCGCTGATCGGGTCGCCGACCACGCGCATCAGGAAAAACACGACCGTGACCAGGATCCACGCGGTCACCGGAATCAGCAGCAGGCGGACGCCGAGGTAGCGCAGCAACGCGCCGTGGCGAGAATCGTCGCCGCCCTTGCCGGTTCGCCGCAGGGCGAAGGGCCGGGCCCGAACGGGTGTCGGCGCGATGTCCGCCGATGTGGTCGCCCCGGGCCCGGCCGGACCGCCGGAACTCACTTGCTCAGCACCGTATAGCGGAACTTGAACGATGCGTCGAGCGTCTGTTCCACACCCTGCACCCCGGTGGCGGAGACCGCGATCTGCTTGCCGGACAGCAGCGGGACGATCGGCAGGAAGTTCTGCGCGAGATCACGCTGCACCTGCTGGATCTGCGCGAGCCGCTTGTCCTTGTCGGGCTGGGTCGCCTGGGCGATCAGCTGGGCGGAGATGCCGGGGTCTTCGAAATGCGACTGCAGGAAGTTGTTCGGCCCGAAGAACGGGGAAAGGTAGTTGTCCGGGTCCGGGAAGTCCGGGAACCAGCCGAATTGGAAGAGCGGGTAGGCATCACGGGCGCGTTCTCGCTGGTAGGTCACCCATTCGGTGGATTGGAGATCGACCTTGAACAAACCCGTTGCCTCCAGTTGCGACTTGATCGCCGCGTACTCCTCGGAGCTGCTGGAGCCGTAGTGGTCGGGGTTGTACTGGAGATTCAGCTCGACCGGCGTCGCGACCCCCGCGTCGGCGAGGAACTTCGCCGCCTGGTCCTTGTTCGGCTGGGGGCCGTAGATTTCCTTGAACGGCTCGGCCGCGCCCGGCATGCCCTGCGGCACGGACGAATACGCGGGCAGGTAGGTCTTCTTGTAGACGCCGTCGGCGAGCGCGGCACGGTCCACGGTGGCCGCGACGGCCTTGCGCACGGCCAGTTTCTGCGCGGGCGTGCCACCCGGCATGGTGTTCAGATTGAACACGATGTACCGCAGTTCCCCACCGGGGCCCTCGTGCACGGCGACCTTGCCGTCGTTGCGCAGCGACTCGATGTCGGTGGGCGTGAACGACCGATATCCGACGTCGAGCGAACCGTTCTGCAGGTCGAGCTTCATGTTGTCGGTGGTGGCGTAGTACTTGGTGGACACCGTCTCGGTCTTCGGCTTGCCGAGGATGCCGTTGTAATCGGCGAACGCCTGGTACTCGACGAGTTTGTTCTTGTCGTAACTGGCGATGACGTACGGGCCGGAGTAGCCCTTGACCTTCACCACATCCTCGTCCGGCATCACCTTGTCCGGCGCGTATACCTTCTCGTCGACGATCGGCCCGGCCTGGGTGGGCAGGATCGCGGGGAAGGTCTGGTCGTCGGCCACCTTCAACGTGAACGCGACGGTGCGCGGGTCCACTACGTCGGTCTTCTCCAGGTTGCCGAGCAGCGAGGCGGGACCGTTCGGGTCGTTGATCCGCAGCATCCGGTCGAAGGAGAACTTCACGCTGGTCGCGGTCAGCGGGTTGCCGTTGGCGAACTTCAGGCCGTCTTTCAACGTGCAGGTATACACCGTGGGCGTGGTGAACTCGCACTTCTGGGCCGCGTCCGGCTTCGGCGTCGCGTCACCGGGTGCGAAGTTGAGCAGGTACTGATAGATCTGCGTCTCGGCGACCAGCGACCCGTTGTCGTAGGCGGCCGCGGGATCGAGCGAGAAGATCTTGTCGGTGGTGCCCGCCACCAAGCCGCCGCCGTCACCGCCCTCCCCGGTTCGCCCGGAACCGCATCCTGCCAGCACCGAACCCGCCAATGCCAGCAAGCCGACGGCCGCGATGGTTCGCGTCCCGATCTGTCGCCCCAACCTCGAATTCCTCATCACGGCCCCACTTCTCGCGCGCCGCACGCGTTGCCCTGGATCGCAGGCCCGGTGCGGACACGGGTGAACTTCCGATCTGATCGGCACCGTACCTACGAAGCATTTTCGGCACGTTACGTTTTCGAAGAAAATCCGCGGCGCTCTCAGCAGGTGTTATTCGCGGCGACTACGACCGGCCCGAAAAACCGGTCGTACGTCCAGAATCGCCGGACGGTGCACGGCGTGATGTCTCGAGCAGGCCACATCACCGCGCGAGACAGCGAACAGCATCAGCAGCGCATCGCGTTCGCGCCAGCAGCGCGACTGGCCCGAACCTTAGCGGTGGTTCGTGATGGTCAACGACGTGCGGGGCCACGGCACACTGACTCCCAACTGCCCTATTGGCGCCACCATCGCACGTGTCCTCGGACACGACCACACCGCCACCCCGCCGCTCACGCCCGCCGCCAGCGGATGAGTGTTCGGATGTCTCGGGCACACCGGCCACACCGGTGACTCGCCCGCCGTCCACAACGCCTCTACCGCCCACTCGTGCGCCTTGTCGGCGAGATACGCCACCTGCTCCGCGTAGTCGTCGCCGACCAGCGGTCCGATCCCGGCGCCGCTACCGTCGGGCTCGTAGAACATCACCCAGTCCATGCCCTGGTGCGTCTCCTCGACCACGATGGGCTGGACAGCGCAGGTAGCGGCCAGATCCCGACGCACGGGCTCCAGCGCGACGGCGTACTTCGCATCCATGCGCTCATTGTGCGGCACGCGGTGAGCGAGTTCGGCTACGCGGATCCCGAGCGACGTCCCGCGTCACGGACGGCTCAGCGCGCTCGCATTCGCGTTGTCGCCCAGCAGCTCGGCCTCGGTCTGACCGGTGAGCATGCCCTCGAGCACGTTCTTCCCGATCGCGGCCTCGGTGGGCAGCGGGATCGGATAGTTGCCGTCGAAGCACGCGGCGCACAGCCGCGAGCGCGGCTGTTCGGTGGCGGCGATCATGCCGTCGAGCGAGATGTAGCCGAGGGTATCGGCGCCGATCGACCGGCGCACGCCCTCGACCATGTCCGCGACGTCGCCCTCGGTGCCCGCTCCGTTGGCGATCAGTTCCGCCCGCGAGGCGAAGTCGATGCCGTAGAAACAGGGCCACTTCACCGGCGGCGAGGCGATCCGCACGTGGATCTCCAACGCGCCCGCCTCGCGCAACATCCGGATCAGCGCGCGCTGGGTGTTGCCACGCACGATCGAGTCGTCCACGACGATCAGGCGCTTGCCGCGGATGACCTCGCGCAGCGGATTGAGCTTTAGCCGGATGCCGAGCTGACGGATGGTCTGGCTGGGCTGGATGAACGTGCGGCCGACGTAGGCGTTCTTCATCAGGCCCTGGCCGTAGGGCACGCCCGACCCCTGCGCGTAACCGACGGCGGCCGGTGTGCCGGATTCGGGAACCGGAATCACCAGATCGGCGTCGACCGGGTGCTCCTTCGCCAGGCGACGGCCGATCTCCACCCGGGTGGCGTGCACCGACCGGCCCGCGATGGTGCTGTCCGGCCGCGCCAGGTACACGTATTCGAAGACGCAGCCCTTGGGCTCGGGGTTGGCGAAGCGCATCGAGCGCACGCCGTCGGCATCGATCGCCAGCAATTCGCCGGGTTCGATCTCGCGGACGAAGGCGGCGCCGACGATGTCCAGCGCGGCGGTCTCACTGGCAACGACCCAGCCACGCTCCAGCCTGCCCAGGCACAGCGGGCGCACGCCGTGCGGGTCGCGCGCGGCGTAGAGGGTGTGCTCGTCCATGAAGGTCAGGCAGAACGCGCCCTTCAGGGTGGGCAGCAGTTCCATCGCGGCCCGCTCGATGCTGGAGTCGGCGGCGGCGTGCGCGAGCAGCGCGGTGACCACGTCGGAGTCGGAGGTCGCCGCGGCGGGCTGCGGGCGCCCGCCCCGGACGGAGGCGAGCAGGCCGAGTTCCCGTGCACGGCCGGCCAATTCGGCGGTGTTGACCAGATTGCCGTTGTGCCCCAGGGCAAGTCCGGAGCCCACCGCGGTGGTGCGGAAGATGGGCTGAGCGTTCTCCCAGGTCACCCCGCCCGTTGTGGAGTAGCGACAGTGACCGACGGCGATGTGACCCGGCATGGCCGCCAGCGTCTGCTCGTCGAACACCTGGCTGACCAGTCCGAGATCCTTGAACACGAGGATCTGCGAGCCGTCCGACACCGCGATGCCCGCCGCCTCCTGGCCACGGTGTTGCAGAGCATAAAGCCCGTAATACGTGAGTTTCGCCACTTCTTCGCTCGGCGCCCAGACTCCGAAGACTCCGCACTCCTCGCGCGGCTCGTTCTCGTCGACGTCCGGGGTGGGACACGAGGCGGCGGAAATGCTCTGGACCGGCAGTTCGGCGTTGGTCACCGTTTGCTCCCTGTTCGGGCGGGCTGGGGGCAGATTTCATTCTACGGATGCCGCGGCGGTGCCCGCGCACCGCCGCCGCATCCGAGCAGCAATTCCAGGTGACCGAAGCGGGGTCGCCGCGACGCCTTCGGCTGTTACGGTGCGGACCGTGACGACTACGGACGACGCGGGCACGACGGGGCCGGTGCGCAGGCCATGGCCTCGGATGGTGCTGTTTCCCATCGCGGTGTTGAGCCTGCTCACCGCGCTGCTGGGCATCATGTACCTCGACTATGTCGTCGATCCGGAGAAGAACCTGCACGACTTCCCGATCGCCCTGGTGAACCAGGATGTCGGCGACACCATCGGCAGCGGGAGCGCCGAGCAGAAGGTCAATTTCGGCGATCAGATCACCAAGGCGCTGGCCGCCGGAGTGCCGTCGGACAAGGTCGACCTGCGCGTGCTCAGCATCAACGAGTCCGAGCGGCAGATGCAGTCCGGACAGGTCTACGGCGCGATCGTCATCCCGAGCGATTTCAGCAAGCAGCTCGGCAATCTGGGTGTGGGCAGTGTCATACCCGGTGACATCCCGCGCCCGATCATCACGGTGCAGACCAACCCGCGCGCGGGCGCGTTCGGCACGCAGATCGTGCTGCGGGTCGGCAACGAGGCGCTGACCGAGGTGAACAAGCAGGTCGGCAAGCAGTTGCTCGACCAGGTGAACGCGCAGCTGGCCCCGCGTCCTGGCGGTCCGCCCGCACCCGAACTGACCGGCGCGACCAGGGTGGCGCTTGCGTCGCCGATCGAGGTGGTGCAGCAGCAGTACCACCCGCTGCCGCACGGTAGCGGCCAGGGCCTGACCGCGTTCTTCTACGCCCTGTTGCTGCTGCTGGCCGGCGTGGTCGGCGCGATGGTCATCCACACCATGATCGATGCGCAGCTCGGTTTCGTGCCCACCGAGTACGGCCCGTGGTACGTGCACTACCCGCCCACGCCGATCTCGCGGTTCAAGACGCTGCTGATCAAGTGGGGCGTGTTCGTGCTGGCGGCGAACATCGTCGCCGGAGTGTTCCTCGTCGTGGGCGAACTGCTGGACATGCCGATCGGCAATCCGCTGGCCCTGTACCTCTACAGCGCGCTCGCCATGATCGCCGTCGGCGTGACCGGGCTGTCCATGCTGGCGGCGATCGGCTCGGCGGGCCTGCTGGTGAACCTCATCCTGTTCGTCATCCTCGGCCTGCCGTCCTCGGGCGGCACCGTGCCGATCGAGGCGACGCCGCGATATTTCGGCTGGCTCGCCTCCTTCGAACCCATGCACCAGGTGTTCCTGGGTGTGCGGTCGATCCTGTACTTCGACGCCGATTTCGAGGCGGGGCTCACGCGTGGTGTGTGGATGGCGGTCCTCGGGCTCGCGATCGGGCTGATCTTCGGCGCGTCGGTCACCCGCTTCTACGACCGCAAGGGGCTGGAGCGCCGCAACATCGTCCGGGCGTGAACTGTCCGCGCCGCAACGATCGGCTCGGTCTCAGTCGACTCGGACGATCGGCAGCCAGTGCGTGATCTCGGCCGCGCGGGTGCCGGACGCGCTCACCGCGCCGGAGTCGAGCGCGTCGTCGAACTCGAGCAGTCCGGTGGCCAGTAGCAGCCAGGTACGCGGGTCGGTCTCCACGACGTTCGGCGGTGTACCCCGGGTGTGCCGCGGGCCCTCGACGCACTGCACCGCGACGAACGGCGGCACCCGGACCTCGACCGAGTGCCCGGGCGCGGAGGCCGCCAGCGAGCGCGCCGTGGTACGCACAGCCGCCGCGAGTTCGGCGCGCGCGGGCGCGTCGACCGACTCGTCACGCAACCATTCGCTCACCACCGCCACCGCTGCCCGCGTCTGCGCGGGGTCTACCGTGCCTCGTCCTGCCACCTGCCCGACCCTACTTCGCGCTCCGTACGCCTCGCGCCCGTGATCGACCTCAGCCGTGCTTCGGCGAGGGCGGTCGACACGACGGTGTCGGCGCGGCTTCGGGACGGCGGCGGCGCGGTGCCCGGCGTCGGCCGCCCCGTCAACGGGCTCGCGGTATATCCGAAGCCGGAGTTGCGAATTCATCCACAGTTGTCCCGAGGTCCGAACGTGCCACCCGCATCGCATGCGCGGAACCCGGGAAGTGGCGGGCCAGGCGCGGAGCGATCGCTCCGCCCGCGTTCATGGCGAGATGCAGCAGCGCGGGGGCGGCGGTGCCCGCGGTGCGGCGGCGCAGCAAACCGAACACGAGTCCGCCCGCCGTAGTCACCGCCACAGTGGCGGGAACACTGTCGCCCACGGCCCGCGCGGGAGTGATGTGCCAGAGTCCGAAGGTCGTCGCGCCGACCAATGCACCGGCTCGCGGACCGAAAAGGCGGTCCAGCATGGGATCCAGCGTGCCGCGGAAGACGAGTTCCTCGCTGTAGACAGTCCCGAGAGGAATGTGCACAGCCACCCACTCCTGCGTCGACACAGCGGGCGCACGTTCAGCGAGTTCGGCCAGTTGCCATCGCAGCGACGGAACGGCAAGGGCCGCTGCGTAACCGGCCACGACGACCGACGCGGCGAGCAGCCCGCAGCGCACGCCGCTCTTCGACCACCGGCCAGGTTCCGCGCGCAGCGCGACCGCGTAGGCGGTGGCGAAACCGGCATTGGCGGCGGTTCGTCCGCGGATGCCGAGACGGAGGCGGGGCAGGACCGCGTTGCTCCAGAACAACGGAACGGCAACGGCCGCCATGGTTCGCACGGCCCGTTCCTGGCTCACTTGATCTTCCGCTCGAATTCCTCCGCGGCCTCGACTTCGACCCGGATCCGCTCGGAACGCTCGGCGGTCCAGTCCGGTGGCGCGGCGATGGCGGCCCAGCCGTCCAGGACCAGGCTGCCGTAGCGGTGTCCGTGCCCGTCGGTGACGCCCTGCGCATTGGTCAGATCGGCGGCCACCTGCCAGAAGGTGACGAACGGCCACCAGCGCATCTGGGAGGAGACGTCCGAACCGCGCGGCTCCGACAGCCAATCCGGCCGCGAGAAGATCAGATCCGGCGACCACCAGACGATGGGATCGGACGCGTGCTGCAGATACGCGATGCGCGGCGGCCGCCATTCCGACGACGGGCGCGCCAGGTCACCGCTGTCGGAGGCGAACCGGACCACCAGCCCGTCGGCGTACAGCGGCTCCACCTCACGGGAGCCCGGATCGCGGCGGGCGACGAACTGCTGCCACAGCCGGTTGGAATTGGGCGGGCCGACCCACAGCGCGCCGTCGACCTTGGCGCGCAGATCGGCCAGACCGTCGAACGCCGCCTCGGAACCCTGCGAACCGAGGCTCTCCCCGTACACCAGCAATTTGGGTCGTGCCTGCGGCGGACGCGCGGTCCAATGCTGGTACACCGCGTCGAACAGATCCCTGCCCGCCGCGGCGGCCTTGCTCCGGTCGGCCAGGAAGGACAGCACGCTGGGCAGATACGAGTACTGGGTGGCGACGATCGCGGTGTCGCCGTCGTACATGTACTCGAGCGCGGACGCGGCCAGCGAGTTCACCCATCCGGTCCCCGTGGTGGTGACCACCACGAGCGCCTTCCGGTCGAACGCACCGGTTCGCTCGAGCTCGGACACCGCCAGCTCGGCCGGTTCCTGGTTCCCATCCACCGACTCCAGACCGACGTAGGCCCGGACGGGCTCCTTGGCCGGGCGGCCGGTGAGCGAGGTGATGTGGCTCGCGGTGGGTCCGTGCGAGACGAACCAGCGCCCCTCGAATCCGAGGGTCTCCCATTTGGCCAGCGAGGCGGGGCTGCCGGAGCGCTCCGGTTGCTGTGGCTGCACCGCGTTCACCGAGGTGTGGTCGTTGCGCACGCTGAACGCGGAGTTGGCCACCGCGAAGAACGCTTGCGTGGCGACACCGTTGAAGATCGTCACCGCCAGCACCACCAGCACCAGGAATCCGGCGGCCGGAGCGAGTTCGCGGGGCACCTTCACCCACCGGTTGAGCAGGCGGGCCAGGAACAGGATGAACTCGCGCACGGTCCGGTAGACCGCGACCGCCGCGGCGCCGACCGCCATGCTCAGCAGTCCGGTGCGCAGATAGGCGGGCGTGGTGGTGCCCGCCATGCCCATCAACGCCGTGATCTCCCGCTGCCAGCGCGCCGACTGCACCAGCATCAGCGCGGCGCTCAGCGCGGCGGTGAGCAGCACGGCGGACTTGACGGCGTAACGCGCCCACGTCGGCGGCGGCGCGATCTTCAGCCGCGGCCGCACCCACAGCCGGAACAGCCACTCCAGCAAACAGCCGGCGCCGTATCCGATGGCGGCATTGATCCCGCTGATCAGCCCCTGGAACAGCCAGTCGCGCGGCAGCAGCGACGGCGTCACCGACAGCGCGAAGAACACCGTCGCCACCACCAAGCCGACGTAATTGAGGTCGATGACGTCCTCGACGCGCCGGATCACCGCGACCGCGCGCGTGCGCAGTTTCCGCATGGTCCCCGCGGTCTCCAGCATTCGATCAGTATGGCGGTCGCCACCGACGGCCCGGCGCGTCGCCCACCGTGACGCGGGCGCGCACGACGCGGATCACACCCTGCGCGACCCCGTGATCGGACGCGTTCGCGCGGATGGCAACTACCCATTTCGCTCGAGTAGTTGTACACGGGTGCGCGGGTCGCGCCATCCGGAAACTTTGGTCCATGAGCACAACGACCGCGGCGCAGAAAGCCAGCGCCGCTTACGTCGCACAGGCCGCGATCGCCTTCGGCATCAGTTTCGTCGGCATCGGCATCGGGATCTACGCGCTCCCGCTGGACGTCTGGCAGCGCGGATTCCTCGGTATGTCCGTGTTCTTCCTGGTGACCAGCACCTTCACGCTGGCGAAAGTGGTGCGCGACCAGCACGAGGCGGCGACCGTTCACGGTCGCATCGATCAGGCGCGGATGGAGAAGCTGCTCTCCGAGCACGATCCGTTCAATTCCGTCGCCTGAGTACGCGCACCTGGGCGGGCCCGGTAACGAGGGGTTCAGGCCCGCCCAGGTGGGCGTCTCGTCAGACGGTTCCGGCGCCGAACAGCTTCGGCAGCGTGCCCTCGTGCGCGGTCCGCAACTCGTCCATGGCGATCGAGAACTGGCCCTGCACCTCGACCGAATCCGAGCCCTGATCGACCACGCCGATGCGCACCCACGGCAGTTCGCGCGCGGTGCACATGCGGGTGAACCTGGTCTCCTCCGAGCGGGGAACCGCGACCAGCACACGGCCCGCCGACTCGGAGAACAGCGTGACGAACGGATCCGCGTCCTCGGGAAGCAGGATGCGGCAACCGGTCTCACCGGCGAGCGCCGCTTCGACGACAGCTTGAGCGAGACCGCCCTCGGACAGGTCGTGCGCGGCGCTGATCATGCCGTCGCGCGAACCGGCGGTCAGCACCTCGGCGAGCAGCTGTTCGCGGGCGAAGTCGACCTTCGGCGGGACGCCGCCGAGATGGTCGTGCGCAACCTGCGACCAGATCGACCCGCCGAACTCGTCGCGGGTCTCGCCGAGCAGGATCAGCGTCTCGCCCGGCTCCAGGCCGATCCCGGTCGGGATGCGGCGGTGCACGTCGTCGATCACGCCGAGCACGCCGACCACCGGGGTCGGCAGGATCGCCGTCTGGCCGGTCTGGTTGTAGAAGCTGACGTTGCCGCCGGTGACCGGGATGCCGAGCGCCACGCAACCGTCGGCCAGGCCGCGCACCGCCTGCTGGAACTGCCACATCACCCCGGGATCCTCGGGCGAACCGAAGTTCAGGCAGTTGGTGACCGCCTTCGGCGTTGCACCGGTGCTGGCCACGTTGCGGTAGGCCTCGGCCAGCGCGAGCTGCGCACCGGCATAGGGGTCCAGCTTGGTGTAGCGGCCGGACGCGTCGGTGGCCAGCGCGATGCCTCGGCCGGTCTCCTCATCGATCCGGATGACGCCCGCGTCGGCCTGATCGGCCAGCACGGTGTTGCCGCGCACGTAGCGGTCGTACTGCTCGGTGATCCACTTGCGGCTGCACAGCTGCGGGCTGGAGATCATCCGCAGCAGCGTCGCGCGCAGTTCGTCGGCGGTTTTCGGACGGGCGAGCCGGTCCGGGGTGTCGGCGATCAGCGCGTCCTGCTCGTCGGGGCGCGCGACCGGGCGCTCGTACACCGGACCCTCGTGCGCGACGGTGCGCGGCGGCACGTCGACCACCGTCTCGCCGTGCCAGGTGACCACCAGCCGGTCACCGTCGGTGACCTCGCCGATCACCGTGGCCAGCACGTCCCACTTGCGGCACACGGCCATGAACGCGTCCACGTTCTCGGGAGTGACGACCGCGCACATGCGCTCCTGCGATTCGCTGGAGAGCACTTCGGCGGGCGTCATGCCGGTCGCGCGCAGCGGCACCTTGTCCAGCTCGATGTGCATGCCGCCGTCGCCGGCCGCCGCGAGTTCGGATGTGGCACAGGACAATCCGGCGCCGCCGAGGTCCTGGATGCCCACCACCAGCTTCGCCGCGTACAGCTCTAGACAGCACTCGATGAGCACCTTCTCGGTGAACGGGTCGCCCACCTGCACCGACGGCAGCTTCTTGCGGCCGGAGCCGGATTCGTCGCCGGAGAAGGTGTCCGAGGCCAGCACCGAGACGCCGCCGATGCCGTCCAGGCCGGTGCGCGCGCCGAACAGCACGATCTTGTTGCCGGTGCCGGAGGCGAAGGCCAAGTGCAGGTCCTCGACTCGCATCACGCCGGCGCAGAGCGCGTTCACCAGCGGGTTGCCCTGATAGGAGGCGTCGAACACGGTCTCGCCGCCGACGTTCGGCAGGCCGAGCGAGTTGCCGTAGCCGCCCACACCGCGCACCACGCCGTCCACCACGCGACGGGTGTCGGCCGCGTCCGCCGCGCCGAAGCGCAGCTGGTCCATCACCGCGATCGGGCGCGCGCCCATCGCCATGATGTCGCGCACGATGCCGCCGACGCCGGTGGCCGCGCCCTGGTACGGCTCCACGTAGGAGGGGTGATTGTGGCTCTCCACCTTGAAGGTGACCGCCCAGCCGTCACCCACGTCGACGACGCCCGCGTTCTCGCCGATGCCCGCGAGCATGGATTCGCGCATCTCGTCGGTGGTGGTCTGGCCGAAGTAGCGCAGGTGCACCTTGGAGGACTTGTAGGAGCAGTGTTCGCTCCACATCACCGAGTACATCGCCAGCTCGGCGTCGGTCGGCCTGCGACCGAGGATCTCCTTGATGCGGGCGTACTCGTCGTCTTTGAGGCCGAGTTCTTTGTAGGGTTGCGCCACGTCGGGGTTTGCTGCGGCTGCGCTGACGGTGTCGACCTGCGGAGTCACGGAGTACCAGGGTCCTTTCGGCCGGGCATGGGGGTCGGCAAGCCGGCGGGGTGGGCGAGCTCAGCGAAGCGACGAGCGTTGTCACTGGGCGGCGGCGAGATGCCTACGTGTAAGTCTAGAGGCACTGGGTACCGACTATGCGCACCGGCTACTCTGGGCCCGTGAACGAAGGATCGGGGGTCGCGAATCCGGGTGAGAGATCGGTCACCTCGGATGCCGCGCCGACCGGCAGCGGCGGATCGGGGACCACATCCGGTCACGCGTCGCCGAACCCACTGAGCCCGCAAGTACGCTGGCTGATTGCTGCGATCGCGTTGTTCGCGGTGTCGGCGATCGTCTCGCTGCTCGCGCACTGGTGGCACGGCTACATCGACCTCCAGGTGTATCGCAACGGCGCCCGGGTCTGGCTGGACGACGGCGACCTGTACGGCCCGATGCCGCCGGTCGAGGGAATCGGACTGCCGTTCACCTATCCACCCTTGGCCGCGTTGTTCTTCGCGCCGCTGGCCCTGATGCCGCTGGTCGCCGCCGAGGTGCTGGTGGTCGTCACCAATGTAGTCAGCCTTGGCATCTCGCTGTGGCTGGTGCTGACCCGCCTGCGGCCCGAGCTGTCGCGCCCGATCCTGCTCACGCTGGTCATCGGCGCGGTCGCGGTGGCGCAGTTCTTCGAACCCATCCGCCAGACCTTCGGCTTCGGCCAGATCAACCTGGTGCTGATGGCCGCGATCACACTGGACTGCCTGGCGCGCAAGCCTTTCTGGCCGCGCGGCATGCTGATCGGCATCGCGGTGTCGGTGAAGCTGATCCCCGCCGGTTATCTGCTGTACTTCGTGCTGCGCAAGGACTGGAAAGCCGCGGGCACACTGGTGGTCTCCGCGATCGCGGCGGTGGGTCTCGGATTCCTGCTGTTCCCCGGCGATTCCGTGGACTATTGGTTCCACACCCTCGCCGACACCGGCCGGATCGGACCTCCTTACTTCGCGGGCAACCAGTCCATCAAAGGCATGGCCTTCCGCCTCGGCATCGGCGACACGGCGGCCACACTGGTGTGGATCACCTTGTCGGTGCTGGCGGTCGCGCTGGCCGCGGTGTGGATGCGCAGGCTGATCGAGGCGGGCGCCACCGTGGCGGCGCTGCTGGTGAACGCCGCGGCGGTGCTGCTGGTCTCGCCGGTGTCGTGGTCGCATCACTGGGTGTGGATCGCGCCCGCACTGGTCGTCGCCGCCGACCTCATGGTGCGCGGTGCGCGCAGCCCGCGGGCGATCGGCGTGGTCACGGTCGCCGCCGCGCTGTTCCTGGTCGGCCCGCACTGGCTGCTGCCGCACTCGCGCGACCGCGAGCTGGACTGGGCCTGGTGGCAGCAGATCATCGGAAGCAATTACGTGCTCGCCACTTTCGCCGTGTTCGTCGTCGCGGTGTTCACCTATCGCCCGGTGGTCTCGGGCGTGAGGAAGGCGGCCAGCGCGGCGGCGTAGGCCGGAACGTCGAACGCGCCCATCAGCTCGCGCGCCGAATGCATCGCCAGCTGCGGCGCACCGACGTCGACGGTCGACATGCCGGTACGCGCCGCGGTCATCGGCCCGATGGTGGAGCCACAGGGCAGGTCGGCGCGATGGACGTAACGCTGCAACGGGACCGCGGCCTGCGCGCAGGCCAGCGCGAACGCGCCCGCGCCGGTGGAGTCCGTGGCATAGCGCAGATTCTGGTTGACCTTCAGCACCGGCCCGCCGTTCACCTCGATCCGGTGCGCGGGCTCGTGCCGCTCCGGATAGTTCGGGTGCGTCGCGTGCGCCATGTCGCCGGACGCGCACACCGAACCGGCCAGTGCGGCGAGATATTCGGCGCGGCCGCCGCCGCGCGCGAGCACGATCCGCTCCAGCACCGCGGGCAGCAGATCGGACTGCGCGCCGCGGTCGGACTGACTGCCGACCTCCTCGTGGTCGAACATGGCCAGCACCGGGACGGCCGCGCCCGGCTCCTCGATCGCGGCCAGGAACGCCTGCAAGCCCGCGAAGCAGGTGCCCTGGTTGTCCAGTCGCGGCGCGCTGACCAAGTCCTGGTCCCGCCCGATCAGCCTGCTCGGCGTCAGGTCGTGGGTCATCAGCTCCCAGCCGAGCACGTCGCCCGGATCGACCTCGGCCCAGTCGGCCACGAAATCGATGAAGGCGGCCGCCTCGTACCCCGCGCCCCACACCGCGTTGACGTGCCGCTGCGGATCCAGCGTCACACCCCTACGGTCCTCGGACAGATGGATGGCCAGCTGCGGCACCCGCAGGATCGGCTCATCGATGCGAACCAGGCGCTCGCGCATTGTGGTTCCGTCCCGCACGCTCAGCCGACCGGAAACACCCAGCTCCCGGTCGAGCCACGAGTTCAGCCACGCACCACCGTAGGGCTCCAGCCCGACCAGCTGCCAGCCCGCCGAGGTCAGGTCGGGATGCTGCTTGACGCGCAGGTTGGGACTGTCGGTGTGCGCTCCGACCACGCGGAACCCCGTCGCGGCCGCGGTGTCCCCCGCCGCCCAGGCGACCAGCGACCCACCGCGAATCACGTAATGCCTGCCCGGGCTCTCCGCAGACCAGGTCTGCGACTCGGCGAGCCGGGTGAACCCGCGCGCGTCCAATTCCGCGGCGACCGTGCGGCAGACGTGGAACGGCGACGGGGACGCATCGATGAACGCGCACAGCCCGGCGGCCGTGGCTGCGGTGGTGGAGACGGGCATGCCTGCGATCCTAGGCAAGCGGGGCGCGACCGGCGTGTCCCGGTCGCTGGGCACGCGTGGCGAATACCGTCCGAAACGGTCCGGACTATACCGTTATAGCCGCACCGAGATCAGCTCGAGGCGCCCGTCGATTCATCCCACAACATAAGGGCAAGAATGGTCCGGCGACCGATCACGAATCGGACGTACGCGGCATTCATCGGACGAATGTCCGGTACGCCGGAGTATTTACTCCGAGGCGATGGAAACCAGGTCGAGCAATCGCATGAGTTCGGTATATCGGCGTGCGCCGATTCGCCCGCGCAACTCCTGCTCGGCGCGCGCCTCCTCCGCGCGCACCTCGCCGACCAAGTCGGCGCCGAGCCTGCTCAGGCCGATCAGGATGCGGCGCCGATCGTCCTGCGCGGCGAGCCGGAAGATCAGGCCGCGCTCGGCCAGATAGTCGGCATGCCTGGTGGCAGAGGACGGCGCGAGCTGCGATTTGGCCGCCAGCTCGGTCATCGTGATACCCGCGTCGCCGCACAGATTCGACAGCATCGACCACTGATCCGGCGAGAGCTGCCTGGCGCACAGCGCCGCGTCCAAATGCCGTACCCAACCGCGCTCCGCGGCACGCAGCGCGCCATGCAGCGTCGAATTTCCGCTTACAATGGACGTCATTATTTCCCGCCTGCCGTGAATTCCGTTCGAACGAGAAGAAGAGTACCGAATGTCGACGCCGATCGAGAGCCCCGACGGCACGATCGAGGTCCTGAACATAGTGCCACGGCAGGGACCTGGCGGTATCGTCGCGCCGTCCTGCGATGCGGCGATATCGCTCGCGGTCGACGAAATCAACCGAGGCGCGGGAATTCTAGGGCGGGAAATTCGTACTACGAATATCGACGGGGGACGGTCGCCGCACGAGGTGGCCGCCGAGGTCTCCGCCCTGCTGGCCACCGGCATGGTGCACGCCATCACCGGCTGGCACACCTCCGCGGTGCGGCGGGCCGTGGCGCGAGCCGGTGCGGGCCGGGTGCCGTACCTGTACGCCACCAGCCACGAGGGACTGACCGACGAGCTACCCGGCGTGCTGATGCTCGGCGAGCACCCGGCCGGACAGACCGTGGCCGCCGTGCACTGGCTCGAACGCGAGTACGGCGTGCGGCGCTGGGCCGTCATCGGCAACGACTACATCTGGCCGCGCCGGTCCGCCAAGGCGATTCGGGAAAGCCTGTCCGACCCGGCCGCGATCGTGCTGGAAAGGTATGTGCCACTGGGATACGCGGATTTCGCGGACTTCCTCGCCCATCCGGCGCTGGACTTGGCCGACGCCGTGGTGATCCTGATGGTCGGCGCCGACGTCGCCCGCTTCAACCGGCAGTACGCGGCCAGTGGCCGTGCCGCGACGCAGTTGCGGGTGAGTCCGGCCGCCGACGAAAACGTGCTGTTGGCAGCGGGAGCGGAGGCGAACCACGACTTCTTCGTGGCGTCCAGCTTCTTCCTCGACGACCGTATGTCCGACGGACGCGACCGGATGACCCGCTATCGCGCGCGGCACGGCGCGTTCGCTCCCGCGCTGACCAGCTTCAGCAACGCCACCTACGAAGCCGTCCACACGCTGGGCGCGCTCGCGCGGACGGTCGGATCACTGGAGGTGCCGGAGATCCTCGACGCCCTCGACCACGGCCTGCACCTCGAAACCCCTTCCGGAATCAGGGGTTTCCGAGGCAATCAGGCGATTCAGCACGGCTACATCGCCCGCGCGAACGGCGTCGACTTCGAGATCGTCGACCGGATCAGCTGACCCGACGCCGCGGGACGATCACACCCCGACCAGCGTGTCCAGCACCGAGAGGAACAGGCCGAGCCCGTCGTCGCTGGGGCCGGTCAGCGGCTCGGTGGCATGTTCGGGATGCGGCATCAGGCCGACGACGCGACCGTTGGCCGAGGCGATACCCGCGATACCACGCTGCGAGCCGTTCGGGTTGTCGCTCGCGTAGCGGAAGACCACGCGGCCCTCGCCTTCGAGCTGGTCCAGCACGGCCTCCGACGCCTGGTAGCGCCCCTCCCCGGACTTGAGCGGGACGAGGATCTGCGCGCCCGTCTCGAAGCGGGAGGTCCACGCGGTCGACACCGACTCCACGGTGAGCCACTCGTCGCGGCAGATGAAGTGCAGCCCCTCGTTGCGGGTCAGCGCGCCGGGCAGCAGGCCGGCCTCGCACAGCACCTGGAAGCCGTTGCAGATGCCGAGCACCGGCAGCCCGGAGCCCGCCGCTCGCACGACCTCGCCCATCACCGGGGCGAAACGGGCGATGGCGCCCGCACGCAGGTAGTCGCCGTAGGAGAAGCCGCCGGGCACGATCACCGCGTCGACGCCCTTCAGGTCGGCGTCGGCATGCCACAGGTCGACCGCCTCGGCGCCGGCCAGACGCACCGCCCTGGCCGCGTCGATGTCGTCGAGCGTGCCGGGGAACGTGATGACCCCGATGCGCGCGGTCATGAGACGCGAACCACCTTCCACTCCTCGATCACCGTGTTGCACAACAGCGATTCGGCGATCTGCTCGAGCGCCGCGTCGTCGACGCTGTCGTCGACGTCGAGTTCGAATCGCTTGCCCTGCCGCACGTCCGAGATGCCCTCGAATCCCAGACGCGGGAGTGCGCCAACGATGGCCTGCCCCTGCGGATCCAGGATCTCGGCCTTCGGCATCACCTCGACCACGACTCGTGCCACGCGTTGCTCCTCATGTGGTTGGGGGGTTACCTCAGCAGCGTAGTTGTGCTGGTCGCGTGCGTCATCCGCGGGGTCGGCCGAGACCGTGGCGCTGTCGTGGAGAACACACCCGGCGTGGTTAGCATGGCGGCATGCGCATAGCCCACTTCGGCCATTCCTGCCTCCTCGTCGAGCTGCACGGCAAGAAGATCCTGTTCGATCCGGGCACCTTCTCGCACGGCTTCGAGGGCCTCACCGGCCTGGACGCGATCGCGGTCACCCATCAGCATCCCGACCACATCGACCCGAACCGGATCGAGGCGCTGATCGACGCGAACCCCGGCGCACGGTTGCTGTCGGACCCGCAGACCGCCGAGCAGCGCGGCGAACGGTGGGAGGCGGTGCATGCGGGCAACGTGCTGACCCTCGGCGATCTCCGGATCACCGGCGGCGGGGGCAGGCACGCGATCATCCATCCGGAGATCCCCGTGATCGACAACACCGTCTTCCAACTGGGCACCGCCGACGACCCGGCCCAGCTCGTCCACCCCGGCGACTCGCTGTGGGTGCCCCCGGTCCCGGTCGGCGTGCTCGCCGCACCGGCCGCCGCGCCCTGGATGCGGATCAGCGAAGCCGTCGATTACCTCCGCGCGGTCGCTCCGCGTGTCGCGCTGCCCATCCACTACGGCATCATCCGGGAGGAGGCGCAGGGCATCTATTTCGGCAGGCTGTCGGAGATGGCCCCGGCCGGAACCGAATTCCGGGTGCTCGAGGCGGAGAAAGACACCGATCTGTAGCGCTACCCGGCGTAGGTGGCGAGGAATATCGCCTCGGCCAGCGCCATGTGTTCGATCTCCTTCGGATCCACGCTCTCGTTGGGCGCGTGGATCAAGGACTTCGGCTCCTCGACACCCATCAGCATGATCTCCGCGTCCGGATAGGTGGTGGCGAAGACGTTGCACAGCGGAATCGAGCCGCCCTGCCCCTGGGTGGTCGCCGGGCGGCCGTAGGACGCGGCCAGCGCCGCTTCCATCGCGGCGCGCGCGGGCCCGCCGGTCGAGGAACGGAACGGCGCTGCGGTGCCTTCCAGCTCGACGGTCAGCCTGGCGCGCCACGGCGTGTTGGCCTCGAGATGCGCGAGCAGCGCCTGGTACGCGTCTTCCGGGTCGGTGCCAGGCGGAATACGCAGGTTGAGGCGGGCCCGCGCGGTCGCGGGGATCGCGGCGGCCGATCCGACCACCGGCGGCGCGTCGATGCCGAGCACGGTCAGCGCCGGTCGCGCCCAGAGCATGTCGGCGACAGTGCCGTCACCGATGAGTTCGACGTCGCGCAGGACGCGCGCGTCGGCGTGGAACTGCTCGCTCGGGTACTGGACCCCCGGCCAGACCTGATCGTTCGACAACCCGTCGATGGTGGTGTTGCCCCGCTCGTCGCGCAGCGAGGCCAGCAAGCGGATCAGCGCGGCCAGCGCGTCCGGGGCGGGGCCGCCGAACATGCCGGAATGCAAAGGGCTGGCGAGCGTTTCGATGGTGACCACCACGTTCACGCCGCCGCGCAACGTCTGGGTCAGGGTCGGCACACCGGCGGCGAAGTTGCCGCAGTCGCCGACCACGATCGCGTCCGCGCGCAGCAGTTCCGGATTGGCCTCGACGAAGCGCTCCAGTCCTCCGGTGCTCTGCTCCTCGGAACCTTCGGCGACGACGGTCACCCCCAACGGCAGATCCGGGCCGAGCGCGCGCAACGCCGTCAGGTGCATGACGATGTTGCCCTTGCAGTCGGCGCTGCCGCGTCCGTACCAGCGCCCGTCGCGCTCGGTCAGTTCCCACGGCGGGGTGCGCCACGCCGCCTCGTCCATCGGGGGCTGAACGTCGTAGTGACAGTAGAGCAACACCGTGGGCGCGCCGTCGGGGGCGGGCCGGGACGCGACGACCGCCTTGGTGCCGTCCGGCGTTTCGTGTAAGCCGACCGTGGTCAGTCCGGCGGCGACGAACGCGTCCGCCACCCACTGGGCCGCCATGTCGCACTCCTCGATCGGATACTGCCGTGGATCGGCCACCGATTGGAACGAAACAAGCTGCGCCAAATCGGTTTTCGCCTGGTCCATCAATCCGGCCACGGCACCGCGCAATTCCGCCACCCGCACATCCTCCGCCATTCCCCCACCCTATCCCCCGTTCCTCGGGCGGAGTTCGCGCCGCCTGCCGGGTGTTCGGACGGTCCGCGCGCGGAAGCGGGAAGTGCGCCCGATGGTGGAAAGGGTGTGCCAAGCTGAGCGTCGAGGGCGTTGGCTAACTGTCGGCATCCTCGGCAGGCACACCCGCACAACGTCTAATCGGGAGGCCGTTCTCATGTCCGAAGCAGCCGATGACCTGTTCGCCCTGCCGGGGCTCAGCCGGTCCGCGCCCCGGTCCGGATTCCCCGCGCACGAGATGTTCCCTCAGGTCGCCTACGAGATCGTGCACGACGAACTGATGCTCGACGGCGTCTCCAGGATGAACCTGGCCACGTTCTGCACCACCTGGGTGGACGACCAGGCGCGCAGGCTGATGTCCGAATGCCTGGACAAGAACATCGTCGACAAGGACGAGTATCCGCAGACCGCCGAGCTGGAGCGCCGAGCCGTCCGGATGGTCGCCGATCTGTGGCACGCGCCGGATCCGGCCGTCACGCACGGCACCTCGACCACCGGATCCAGCGAGGCGGCCATGCTCGGCGGCTTGGCGGCGAAATTCCGCTGGCGCAAGCGCGGCGGCACGGGGACGCCCAACTTCGTCTGTGGACCGGTGCAGGTGTGCTGGGAGAAATTCGCGCGCTATTTCGATGTCGAGATCCGCCAGATCCCGCTACGTGGCGAGCGGCTCACCATGCACCCCGACGACCTCGCCCAGTACTGCGACGCGAACACCATGATGGTCGTGCCCACCTTCGGGCAGACCTACACCGGCCTGTTCGAGGATGTGGCCGGGATCAGCGCGGCGCTCGATGCCTTGCAGCGCGAGAAGGGCCTGGACATCCCCATTCACGTCGACGCGGCCAGCGGCGGCTTCCTGGCCCCGTTCGCCGCACCGGATCTGGTCTGGGATTTCCGGCTGCCCAGGGTCAAGTCGATCAACGCCTCCGGCCACAAGACCGGGTTGGCCCCACTCGGCGCGGGCTGGGCGATCTGGCGCGAAGCCGACGACCTGCCGGAGGAGTTGATCTTCGACGTCGACTACCTCGGCGGCAGCATGGCCACCTTCAACCTGAACTTCTCCCGGCCCGGCGGGCAGGCGATCACGCAGTACTACCAGTTCATCCGGCTGGGGCGCACCGGCTACGCGCGGGTGCAGTCCGCGATCTACCGCGCGGCGCAGCACTTGGCCGCGGGAGTGCGCGGGCTCGGGGTCTTCGAACTGATCCACGACGGCGACCCGCAACGCGGCATCACGGCGGTGTGCTGGCGCCTGACCGGCGATCCCGGCTTCAACCTCTACGACCTGTCCGACCGGCTGCGTTCCCGAGGCTGGCTGATCGCCGCCTATCCGCTGCCCGCCGACCGGAACGACGAGACGGTGATGCGGGCGGTGCTGCGCCACGGCTTCACCATCGACATGGCCGACCTGCTGCTCGCGGACCTCGACCGCTGCATGCGGCAGCTGCGGCAGCGGCCGTTCTCGACCTCGCTCACGCGCGCCGAGGCGGGCGGCTTCACACACGACGCTGCGCCCGCCGTAGCGAAGCCGTCGATCGCCGCGTCCTGACAGCGCCGCCGCCCGGCTACGCCATTCGCGGGCGGCGGCGCCGATCGGTCGCGCGAAGGCGGTCCCGACCGGCCGCGGGCGATGGAGCCGACCCACCGTCGCCCGCGGCGTCAGTCATGCGGCCCGAGCCGCCGCGAAGGGCTCCCACCGGTAGGTGGCGCCCACCGCACCGTGGAACAGCGCGAGGTCGACGGCGTCGAGCATGGCTTGGCGCGGGCCGGACCGCCCCAGCTGTGCGGCGGACACGGCCAGCCGCAGCAACCCGCCGCGACGGGCGGTGCGCGCGGCGCCCATGACCAGGGCGCGGCACCACCACGGTTCCGCGCGGAAACCCTCGCCGATGCCGTACACCCTGGCCTTCTGCGCCGTGTTGCGCTCCAGGTCGACGATCGACGTGAGGCCGAGCGCCAGCCGGAAACCGGCTCCTGGCAGCGCCTCGAGCGCCCCCGTCGAGGCATCCCAGCGGGGAGCGGCGAACAGCCGGGTGCGCAGGTCGGCCTGCTCCAGCACCCGGTCCGCGGCGGTCAGCCGCAGCCGCGCCTCGTGTCCGGGCAGCATGGCGAACTCGGCGCGCCGCCGCTTGGTGGCCGCCTGGTCGTAGCCGTGTAGCACGATCGCGTCGCCGCGAGCCCGCCTGCCGCGCAGCCAGGCCTGCGTCGCGGGATCCTCCAGCAGCCGGTATTTGCCCTTCAGCCGCGGCGCGACCAGCAGCGAGAGCGGCACGCCGCGCCGATCCATCTCTTCGGCGAATTCGATCGCCGTGTCCCGGGTGGTGTCCCTGATCCCGGAAATCGACACGATCAACTCAGCGTTCATGACCCCACGGTGCCAGCCGCACGTGTCCGTGATGTGCAGAGTGTATGACCACGTGGCGAACACTCCGCCACGCCTGTGCCGAGTGGTCGCCCCGCGGTCGGCGCGCCGATGCCACCCGATGGCGGGCGTCGGCGCGCCGGTGCGCTACGCGCCTGCGAGACCGAGCGTGTCCAGAATCCAAGCGTGCTCGAAGGCCACTTCCCGCCATTTCTCGTAGCGCCCGCTGACCCCGCCGTGGCCCGCGCTCATCTCCGTCTTCAGCAACAGCGGCGCATCACCGGTCGCGGTGGCGCGCAGCTTGGCGATCCACTTCGCGGGCTCGACGTAGAGCACGCGGGTGTCGTTCAGGCTGGTGATGGCCAGGATCGCCGGATAGTCCTTGGCTTCGACGTTCTCGTACGGCGAGTAGGACTTCATGTACGCGTAGACGTCCTCGTCGGCGAGCGGATTCCCCCATTCGTCCCACTCGATCACGGTGAGCGGGAGCGACGGATCGAGGATGGAGGTGAGCGGATCGACGAACGGGACGTTCGCCAGAATGCCCGTGAACAGTTCGGGGGCCAGGTTCGCCACCGCGCCGACCAGCAAGCCGCCCGCACTGCCGCCGTCGGCGATCAACCGGTCCGGGGCCGTGACCCCGGTGTCGACGAGATGCCGTGCGGCGGAGACGAAGTCGGTGAAGGTGTTCTTCTTGGTGAGCGTCTTGCCGTGCTCGTACCAGAGCCTGCCCATCTCGCCGCCGCCGCGCACGTGCGCGACCGCGAAGACCATGCCGCGATCCAGCAGCGACAATCGGGCAACCGAGAAAGACGGGTCGATGCTCGCCTCGTAGGAGCCGTAGCCGTACAGCAGCAGCGGCTTCGGCCCCTCGGCCGTCGTCTTCTTCCGCACGAGCGAGATCGGAATCCGGGTGCCGTCCTCGGCCACGGCCCAATCCCGGTGCTGCTCGTACTCGTTCGCGTCGTAGCCGCCGAGCACGGGCTGTTCCTTGCGCAACAGCAGCTCACCGGTGACCGGGACGTAGTCGAACACCTGCATCGGCGTGATGAACGAGGTCACACCGATGCGCAGGGTCGGCTGCGCCCACTCCGGGTTGGAGCCGACGCCGACCGCGAAGAGTTCCAGATCGAAGTCGAGTTCCCGGCGCTCGCCGTAACCGGAGTCGGTCAGCGGCCACACCGCGATCCGGGTGAGCGCCTCGCGCCGGTAGCTGAGCACCAGGTGGTCGCGGAACGCGTCGATATCCTCCAGCCGCACGTCCTCGCGATGGCCGATCAGCTGGGTGAGGTTCGACGGGTCGTCCACCGGCGCCTCGGCGAGCACGAAGTTCTCCGCCTTGACGCCGTCGACCACGTCGTTGTGCAGGATCAGGAAGCGGTGCTCGCCGCCGATCACCGCGTGCTCGGCGGAGTACTCGACGCCCTCGCGGCGCGGCAGCAGCACACGGAACTCGCCCTCGGGATCGTCGGACTCGAGGACCCAGCCCTCGCTGGTGATCTTGGAGCCGACCCAGATCATCAGGTATTTCTCCGAGCGGCTCGCGCCGATGCTGACCCAATAGCGCTCGTCGGGTTCGTGGAACACTTTGACGTCGGGATCGGTGGCGCCGAGCCGGTGCCGCCACACCGTATCGGGCCGCCACGACT
The DNA here is from genome assembly GCF_044548645.1 of Nocardia sp. NPDC051929. Taxonomy (NCBI): domain Bacteria; kingdom Bacillati; phylum Actinomycetota; class Actinomycetes; order Mycobacteriales; family Nocardiaceae; genus Nocardia; species Nocardia sp. NPDC051929. The sequence goes on from NZ_JBIUCG010000001.1 coordinate 266,662, forward strand.
CGTCGACGGTCTGATAGAAGACGTGGCTACCGTCCAGCGACCAGGTCGCGCCCGGAGCGGTGCCCGCGATCTCGTCGCCGAGCAGTTCGCCGGTGCGCAGGTCCTTGAAGCGCAGCACGTACCGCTCGTCACCGACGTTGTCCACCGAGTAGGCGAGCAGCGTGCCGTCATGGCTGATCGAGAACGCGCCGAGCGAGAAGAAATCGTGTCCTTCGGCCAGTTCGTTGCTGTCGAGCAGCACCTCTTCGCCCTGCACCTCGGTCTCGGCGTTCAGCTGCGGCGGAGTCCACGCGTCGATGCCTTCGGCGCCCGCCGCGATCGGGCACCGGCAGTGCACGCCGTACTGCTTGCCCTCGAAGCTGCGCGAGTAGTACCAGTAGTCGCCCAGCCGGGTTGGCACCGACAGATCGGTCTCCTGCGTGCGCGCTTTGATCTCGTCGAAGATCGTCTCGCGCAGCGTGCTCAGGTGCTCGGTCTGCGCCTCGGTGTAAGCGTTCTCCGCCTCCAGGTAGGCGATGACGTCGGGGTTGTCCTTGTCCCGCAGCCACTCGTACTCGTCGACGAACACGTCGCCGTGGTGCACCCGCTCGGTGGGCACCGTCTTGGCGACCGGCGGCGCCACCGCGCCGCTACCGGGTTCGGAGATCGTTCCGCTGTCGAGAGCCATGGCGTCCACCCTACTGTTCGGATGCCTCGCCGCCCGCCGCCTGGATGATGCCGTCGAGCACGTCACCGGTCCGGCGCAGATCGCGCATCGCCTGATCGATCCTGGCGCGCTCCTCGGTGAGCTTTTCCACCAGGAACGGCGTCGCCCTGGCGTTGGGCGTGCCGTCGACGTCGTGGATGCACGGCAGCAGTTCGCCGATCGTGTCGCTGTGCAGGCCGGCGGCGAACATCTGCTGGATGCGCCGGACGCGGTCGACCGCCGTCTCCGCGTACTCTCGCTGCCCGCCGGAGGTCCGCTCCGAGGCCAGCAGTCCCTTGGTCTCGTAGTACCGCAGCGACCGGACGCTCACGCCGGTCCGCTCGGCGAGTTCACCGATCCGCACCATCGCTCCTTGACCTAACATCAATGTCAGGTTTTACGGTACAGCCATGCTGCTGTTGACCGAATACCGCAACCACCCGCTCGACCTCCCCAACCGGATCGTCATGGCGCCGATGACCCGGCTGCGTTCGCTGCCCGACGGCTCGCCGACCGGCGACGTCGCCGCCTACTACGCCCAGCGCGCCACGGCGGGACTCATCGTCACCGAGGGCATCTGGCCGCATTCGACCGGCCAGAGCGAAGCGTGGGTGCCCGGCTTGCAGACGCCCGCGCACGTCGCGGCGTGGCGCCGGGTCACCGAGGCGGTGCACACGCGCGGCGGACGGATCTTCGCGCAGCTCATGCACGGCGGGCGCAAGGGTCATCCGCTCGCCCGGATCGATGGATCCTGGCCCGCCGGACCGTCGGCGGTGCTGGACGACGACAGAGTGCACCTGATCGACGGCGGCAAGGCCGATCCGATCACTCCCGCCGCACTCGATCGCGCGGATATCGAGGCCACGATCGAGCACTACGCCGCCGCCGCGCGCAATGCCGTGGCAGCGGGCTTCGACGGCGTCGAGATCCACGGCGCGAACAGCTATCTGCTGCACCAATTCCTCGCCGACAACACCAACCTGCGCGACGACGAATACGGCGGTTCGATCGCCAACCGCATGCGGCTGCCTCTCGCGGTGGTGGACGCGGTGAGCGAGGCCATCGGCGCGCACCGCACCGCCATCCGGCTCTCGCCGGGCAATCCCCAGTTCAACATGTACGAGGCGGACCCGGCCCCGCTCTACCGCGCACTCGTCAGCGAGCTCGATCGGCGCGAGTTGGCCTACCTGCACCTGACCGACAACGACCGCTACCCGGCGCTGGCCGACCTGCGGCCGCGCTGGCACGGCACGCTCATCGCGAACATCGGCGAGAATCGCGAGCCGACCACGGCGGCGGGCGCGGAACAGGTGCTGCGCGCCGGTCACGCCGACCTGGTTTCCTTCGGCAGGCAGTTCATCTCGAATCCCGATCTCGTGCACCGCATTCGGCATGACCTGCCGCTGGCTCCCATCCGCGAGGAATACCTGTACGGCCGCACCGCCGAGGGCTACAGCGACTATCCGAACTGGACCGCGGCCGAACTGGTGCGCGACTGACTCGTCGCTACGGGAAACGCGGGCGCGGCCGATTCCTCGCGTCCCGCGAAAACCCGAGAGGCCGGGGCATCACCGCGCCGATCGATGACGCCTCGGCGATGATCGCCGACCATGAGCCGAGCCGCGGCGAGCTCAGTCCAGCGCGCCGCGGATCGAGGAGGCCAGGTAGTCCAGATCCTCCCGCCGCGGACTGGTCGGGCGGCCGCGCAAGCCGAACCCGTCGCCCGGAGTACGCGGGATCACGTGCAAGTGGACGTGGAATACCTCTTGCCCGGCGGTAACTCCATCCGCCAGAAAGAAATTCACCCCGTCGCACCCCACCTCACTGGCCCGCAACGCCGCCGCAAGCCGCTGCCCCACCTGGAACAACTTCCCCCCGACGACCGGATCGAGCTCCGCAAGACTGCGCGCCGCCACCTTCGGCACCACCAGCAGATGCCCCGGCGTCATGGGCCGAATGTCCATGAACGCCACGACATCGTCGTCCTCGTAGACCTTGCTCGACGGCGCCCGCCCGGCAACGATATCGGCGAAAATCGTGTAGGGATTCACGACTCGCAGCCTATGCGGTCGTCTGTCTCTTCGTGCTACGCAATCCCTTCCGGTTCCCGCCCGCGCGACGAAGGATTTCGCCGCGAAAGGCGCAGTCCGCTAGAGGATCGGTGACGGCGAGTATCGGGCCGCGTCCGGGTACCGGTCGACGAGTTTCTGCACCTGGCCGATCACCTCGGCGACCTGGGCTTCGGCGGCGCCGACGAAGACGGACTTGTCGGACAGCGCCGCGTCGAGGGCGGGGCGGTCGAGCGGGAGGCGCGGGTCGGCGGCGAGGCGGTCCAGGAGGTCGGGTTCGCGACCCTGCTCGCGCATGGCCAAGGCGACCGCGACGGCGTGCTCCTTGATCACCTCGTGCGCGGTCTCGCGGCCGACACCGGTCCGGACGGCTGCCATGAGGATGCGCGTGGTGGCGAGGAACGGCAGGTACCGGTCCAGTTCGCGGGCGATCACCGCCGGGTAGGCGCCGAACTCGGCCAGCACGGTGAGGAAGGTCTCCATCATCCCGTCGATGGCGAAGAACGCGTCCGGCAGCGCGACGCGGCGGACCACCGAGCAGAACACGTCGCCCTCGTTCCACTGCGCACCGGCCAGCTCGGCCGCCATCGAGGCGTAACCGCGCAGCACCACTTGCAGACCGTTGACCCGTTCGCAGGAGCGGGTGTTCATCTTGTGCGGCATCGCCGAGCTGCCCACCTGCCCGGGCTGGAAACCCTCGGTGACCAGCTCGTGCCCGGCCATGAGCCGGATGGTGTGCGCGAACGAGGACGGGCCCGCGCCCACTTGCACCAGCGTGGACAGCACATCGTGATCCAGCGAGCGCGGGTAGACCTGGCCGACGCTGGTGAGCACGGTCGCGAAACCCAGGTGCCGGGCGACCTGCTGCTCCAGCCGGGCGAGCTTGGCCGGGTCGCCGCCGAGCAGGTCGAGCATGTCCTGCGCGGTGCCCATCGGGCCCTTGATCCCGCGCAGCGGATAGCGATCGATCAGCTCGCGCAGCCTGGTGAGCGCGATCAGCAATTCGTCGGCCGCGGAGGCGAACCGCTTGCCGAGGGTGGTGGCCTGCGCCGCGACGTTGTGCGAGCGGCCCGCCATCACCAACGCCTGGTATTCCGCGGCGCGCTCGGCCAGTCGCGCGGCGATCGCGACGCCGTGCGCGTGCACGTGCTCGAGCGAGAGCCGGATCTGCAGCTGCTCCACGTTCTCGGTGAGGTCGCGGCTGGTCATGCCCTTGTGCACGTGCTCGTGCCCGGCCAGCGCGTTGAACTCCTCGATGCGCGCCTTCACGTCGTGTCGGGTGACCCGCTCACGTTCGGCGATGGAGGACAGATCCACCTCGTCGAGCGCCCGCTCGTAGTCGGCGATCACCCCGTCGGGCACGTCGACGCCCAGCTCCGCCTGTGCCCGCAGCACCTCCAGCCACAACCGCCGCTCGAGTACGACTTTGTGCTCCGGCGACCACAGATGCACCAGCCCGGGACTGGCGTAGCGGGTGGCGAGGACATTGGGGACGATGCTCACGTCCGGTCAGTCTAGTGCTCGGTAACGATCCACTTGCTGGGGCGTGGCACGCACGGGGCTGTCCGCGGCCGCGTAGGCCGCCGCCTCCGGAGGCGCCGACCGCGCCGGGGGCGCGACGATGTCGATCACTTCCAGTAGCGCGCCGCGAGCCATCCGCCGGGGCTCCGGGTCCATCTCGGTGAGCGCGGCGACCACGGCTCCGTCCACCACCGCGACGAGTCGGCGCAACTGTTCCGGCCGCACCATCCGGTCGGATCGGCGCAGCACGTCGGCCAGCAGCTCGTCCAGCTGGGCCCGCAGCCGTAGCTGGACTTCGCGTAGCTCGGGGTGCCGCGCCGACGCGACCGATCGCTCGTAGCGGGCGATGAGCTGCCCGCGCGCGCCCTCGTCGGCCCCGTCGCTGCCCACCAGCAGGTCGAGCACCAGGTCGACGGTGGCCTCCGCGCCGCGGCGGCGGTGGCTCACCTCGCCGACGCGCCTGCGCATCGCGTCCAACTCGGCGTTGCCGCTGAACTCGACCGCTCGCGCGATGAGGTCGTCCAGCGATTCGAAGTAGTAGGTGGTCGACGCCAGAGGCAGATCAGCGCGCGTCGCAACCGAACGATGCCGCACCGCCTCGAATCCGCCTTCGAGCAACAGCTCGGCAGCGGCGGCTATCAAAGCCTGGCGACGCCGTTCGCCTTTCGGGGTCGTCGCGGTGATCACCGTGCCATCGTGCCAGTCGTCATCAGTTCTTCCAGGGGAAATCAGCGAGGAAAAGCAACCATCGTTGTTTTACCGCATCCGCGCGGCCGGGGTGCCGAACTGCGAAAAGTTCTTGCCGGGCAAAGCTTTCAAACGCGTAGATAGTGCCCTAGACGCAGCAGCGCCGCCTCGATGTCGGCGGTGGCTCCGGCAAACGAGAAACGTACCGTTCGGTGTCCGTTGACGGTGTCGAAATCCACTCCCGGTGCGAGCGCGACGCCGGTGTGGTTCAGCACGTCGGCGCACCAGGCGCGGGAGTCGTCGGTGAGGTGGCCGATGTCGGCGTAGGCATAGAAGGCGCCGTCGGCCGGGGCCAGGTCGGTGATGCCCAGTTTCGGCAGTCCGTCCAGCAGCAACCTGCGGTTCACCGCGTACCGGCGGACGTGCCCGTCGAGTTCCGCCTTGGCCTCCGCGCCGAACGCGTGCAGCGCCGCGTACTGCGAGATCGCGGGCGGGCACACCGTCAGGTTCGAGGCCAGGCGCTGCAACGCGGGGCGCAACCCGCTCGGCACCAGCATCCAGCCCAGCCGCCAACCCGTCATGGAGAAGTACTTGGAGACCGAGCCGATCACCACCGCTTCCCGCGATGTTTCCCACGCCGACGAGGTCGCGCTGTCGGCCCCCGTGTCATAGGTGATGCCGTGGTAGATCTCGTCGGAAATCAGCAGCGTGCCGTGCTCCTCGCACCAGCGGGCCAGCGCCGCGAGCTCCGCCGGGGCGATCATGGTGCCGGTGGGGTTGGCAGGGCTGGCCACCACCAGACCGGCGGGCGGCTCCGGAAGCGCTTCGAGCATGGCGACGGTGGGCTGGAACCTGGTCTGCGCGCCGCAGTCCAGCTCCAGCACGCGGCAGCCGAGCGCGGCGAGCGTGTTGCGGTAGGCCGGATAGCCCGGACGCGCGACCACGACGGTGTCGCCGGGGTCGAACGCGGCGAGGAAGATCAGCGAGAAGGCGCCGGACGAGCCGGTCGTCACGACGACGTCGTCCGGATCGACCTGATAACCATAGGTCTCCCGATGATGTTCGGCGATCGCTTCCCGAATCGCCAGGATGCCGAAAGTCTCGGTATAGCCCAGCAATTCGGACTGAATGGCCAGTTGGGTCGCGCGCAGCACCGGCGCGGGCGCAGGCGTCGACGGCTGCCCCGCCGCGAGTACGAGCACATCACCGTGCGTCCGGGCGCGTTCCGCGGCGGCTTTCCACACATCCATCACGTAGAAAGGTGGAATGGTCGACCGGCGAGATTCTCTGGACACTCGACAGACGGTAGAGCACGCTTCACCGCGCAGTCGCGGTTATGGTCTACCCGATGCTCGATAAGTCTCGACGAGACGGACTCGACCGAGTGCGCGGAGTAGCCGGCATAGGCGTCATTCCGCGCGACTGGCGTGCGCGCCTACCGCGACGTTCCCGACCTCGACTTTTCGGGAGACTCGATCCGCGCGTGCTGTGGGCGCGCCGCCGCCACCTGCGGGCCTGGTGGCGGCGCAGGCCGGATCCCCGTGACCTGTGGCGCCGCAAACCCAGCGGCGAGGCGTTGCTCGGACTGGCGCGCAAGCACAAGGTGCTGCTCGGCGGGCTCGCGGCGACCGCGGTGTTCGCCGCGAGCGACATGTCGTTCGCCGGGACGGTCACCGATCGCACGCCCGCGCCGGACGCCGCCCAGCTCGTCGCCGTCGCATATCCACCGCAGATGCAGAACACTCCGCCCTCGGTGACCAGGTTGCTGAACGCCATCGCCAACGGTGAGCGGCTGCGCGAACAGGCGGTGGTCGCGGCCGCCGCACGCGCGACCCTCGAACGCGCGAAGGCCGAGGCCGCCGCCGCCGTCGCCGGTGAGCAGCAGCCGTGGATGACCGGAACCGCACCGGTGCAGCCCGGGGCGATGCTGCCGGGCGGCCGGGGCTTCGTTCTACCCGCCCACGGCGTCTTCACCTCCGGCTTCGGCTCGCGCTGGGGCACGTTCCACAACGGCATCGACATCGCGGGCCCGATCGGCACCCCGATCTACGCGGTCGCCGACGGCACCGTCATCGACGCGGGACCGGCGCAGGGCTTCGGCCTGTGGGTGCGAATCCGCCACGATGACGGCAGCATCACCGTCTACGGGCACATGTACGACTTCTTCGTCTCGGTCGGCGAGCGGGTGCCCGCGGGGATGCAGATCGCCCGCATGGGCAACCGCGGCGACTCGACGGGTCCGCACCTGCACTTCGAGGTGATCGTCGGCGGACAGCACGTGGACCCGCAGCAGTGGCTGGCGGTGCGCGGACTCACGTTCGGCTGAACCGCGACGCACCCGGTGGCTCGAGCGGCATCGGGGCACGCGCAACCGTCGGCACAGGAGCGGTTCCACGCACCTGCGGCGAGGACCGGCCCTGCGCTGGTGTGGACGACGGTCGGCCACGTAGCGGCATAGGAGATCGACGCCGCGGACCAGGCCCCGACCAGTAGCAGGCTCAGCAGTTCGAGCCCCATACTGCCGTCTGCTGGGCGGCTATCAGGGCCTGCGCCGACCGAGCCGGTTCTACCCCGATCCGTCGGCTCTGCTGTACGGCGACCAGGGCGGCTGCACCGACCGAGCCGGTTCGACCCCGATCCGTCGGCTCTGCTGTACGGCGACCAGGGCGGCTGCACCGACCGGACCGGTGCGACCCCGATCCACTGCCTCTGCTGTACGGCGACCAGCGCCTGCACCGACCGAGCCGGTTCTACCCCGATCCGTCGGCTCTGCTGCGCGGCCACCAAGGCCTGCGCCGACCGAGCCGCCCGCTCAGACCTCGATGCGGTTCTCGACGGCGGCCAAGCCAATATCCGTGCGGTAGTGGCTGCCCGGCAGTTTGATCGCGGCGATGCGGTCGTAGGCGCGGGCGCGGGCCTCGGAAAGGTCGGCGCCGACGCCGACCACGTTCAGCACCCGCCCGCCCGCGGAGAGCAGGGCGCCGTCTTCGCGCTGCGTGGTGCCCGCGTGCAGCACCGTCGCGTTCTCGTCGGACGCGCCCTCGCCCGCGCCGGAGATCGCGTCGCCGAGACGCGGGCGCCCCGGGTAGTTCTCCGCGGCGAGCACCACGGTGATCGCGGAGCCGTCGCGCCAGCGCGGCGGGGCGACCTGCGCCAGCGTGCCGGTGGCGGTGGCGTGCAGCAGTTCGCCGAGCGGGCTTTCCAGCAACGCGAGCACCGCCTGCGTCTCGGGATCGCCGAAGCGGCAATTGAATTCGACCACGGCGGGCCCGGCCGCGCCGATCGCCAGCCCCGCGTAGAGCAGGCCGGAGAAGCCGCTGCCGCGCCGCACCAACTCGGCGGCAACGGGTTTCACCACGTCATCGACGATCGCGGTGACGGTCTGCGCGGGCAGCCAGGGCAGCGGCGTGTACGCGCCCATGCCGCCGGTATTGGGGCCGGTGTCGCCGTCACCGACGCGCTTGTGGTCCTGCGCGGGCAGTAGCGGAACCACCGTCTCGCCGTCGACCAGGCAGAACAGCGAGACTTCCGGTCCGTCCAAGAACGATTCCAGCAGTACGGGGTGGCCTTGTTCGAGCAGTTCGGCCCCGTGCTCGCGCGCGGCGGAGCGGTCGGCGGTCACCACCACGCCCTTGCCCGCCGCGAGTCCGTCGTCCTTCACCACCCAGGTAGGACCGAAACGGTCCAGCGCGTCGTCCAGCTCGGCCGGGTTGTCCACCACCTCGCTGTGCGCGGTGCGCACGCCCGCGGCGGCCATCACATCCTTGGCGAACGCCTTGGAGCCCTCGATCCGGGCGGCCGCGGCCGACGGACCGAAGCACGGGAAGCCCGCCACCCGCAGCGCGTCGGCGACGCCGAGCACCAGCGGGACCTCGGGGCCGATCACCACCAGGTCGGCGTCCACCTCGGTGGCCAGCGCGACCACGTCCTCGGCGGCGCACGGGTCGACCGGGCGGACCTGCGCGTGCTGGGCGATCCCGGCGTTGCCGGGGGCGGCGAAGAGCGCGGTCACCGCGGGGTCCCGGCGCAGCGCCAGGACGAGGGCATGTTCACGGGCTCCGGAACCGATGACGAGTACACGCACGGCAGACAGCCTAAACGAGCCGTTCGGCGTCTTCGCCGCTGCCGGTGCGCGCGGAGGGGATGATGAAAGGGGACAACGGATGTGGGGCGTGACACGGCCCACACCGACCACTGTCGTCCTTTCCGGCACGAGCGGGGGCCTGACCACTCGTGCCGCCGGAGCACCCGAAGGAAGTGCTGAGATGGGTCTGATCGACGGACTGATGGGCAACGCCGGCCGGATCGATCCGGGGCAGGCGCAACAGGAGTACGCCAAGCTCCTCGGCAACGGCGAACAGGTCTATGCCGCGTACCTGCTGGTCCGCGACGCGATGCTGTTCACGAACCGCCGCCTGATCCTCATCGACAAGCAGGGCGTCACCGGCCGCAAGGTGAGCTACCACAGCGTTCCCTATCGCGCGATCACCCATTTCTCGGTGGAGACCGCGGGCACCTTCGATCTGGACGCGGAGCTGGCCATCTGGATCTCGGGCGGCGACGAGCCGCTGCTGAAGCGGTTCAACCGGCAGGTGGACATCTACGAGGTGCAGGGCATCCTGTCGCATTTCGTCGCGGTGTAGCGCGGGGCGGTCCGGCGCCTGGGCACACGGGCCGGTCTACGCTGCGGGACATGGCTTCCGTCTTCAGCGCGATCATCGCCGGTCAGCTCCCGGGCCGTTTCGTCTGGGAGGACGACGAGTTCGTCGGTTTCCTCACCATCGCCCCGGTCACTCCCGGTCACACCCTCGTGGTGCCCCGCAAGGAGATCGACCACTGGCAGGACATCGACACCGACACCCTCGCCCGGCTGACCGCCGTCGCACAGAAGATCGGCCAGGCCGTGCGCGCGGCCTGGGCCGCGCCGCGCGCCGGTCTGCTGATCGCCGGTCTGGAAGTGCCACATTTGCACGTCCACGTGTTCCCGGCCTTCTCGCTGGGTGACTTCGACATCTCCGGCGCCGACCCGAACCCGAGTCCGGAGTCCCTGGACGAGGCCCAGGCCAAGATCAAGCAGGCGCTGCGCGACCTCGGCCACGGCGACAACGTCCCAGGCTGATCCGCCTCTCCGGGTATTCAGGCCGTACTGGTCGGGTGGTGCGTGATTTGCGTTCAGGTCCTGCGTTGCGTGCCACGTAGGTTCTGGGAGTACCCGGTGAGTTACCCATGTTCGTACGAGATCAGTCGTCGCCTCGGTTTTGGTAAGGGCCGACCGCTCGTCGCGGTCGACCCTTACCTTTCTCTATCTATCGGTCAGCTCGCGACGTCGTGCAAGGGTGTATCGACTCCGCCGATCGCGACCGTGGCCAGGGTTTGGCTCGGGGTCCAGTAGATCCGGCCGTGCTCGAAGTCCTGGTAGGTACCCGTGTCCCAGGGGATCTCGTCGGTCGTCGGCCAGCCCAGCGGGCCGGTCTGGTAGCCCGAGCGGTTCCAGCGGTCGCGGATCGCGCCGTGCACCCAGCACACGCTGTCGCTCGATTGGCGCCGGTAGAGCGCTCCGCCTTGGAAGCCTTGCACCTCACCCGTCGTCTGGCCGTCCGCCCCGTGCACGACGGTGCGGTCGGTGATCGGATAGCCGAGCGGGCCTGCCTCCCAACCCAATGCTTCGAACTTTCCCCACAGCGTCTCCGGGATGGCGTGCGCGCCGGTGTCCGGATGCCAATAGATGTACCCGTGCTCGAACTGGGCGAAGCGCCCCGCGCCGTCGGGTGTCGCGATCTCCCCTGCCGTGATCCGCGTACCGAGCCACGGATTCGCCGCCGCGCAATCGTTGATCGCGTTCGGCTCCGATCCGCTCGGCTCGCCGGTGGCGAAGCCGCGCACGTCGTCGGCGAACACGTCCCAGGGGAAATTCGGTCCCACATCGGTGTGCGTGCCGATGCCGAGACACTCGGTGACGTACTTGTGGTCGGAAATGCCCTGGCGCCGCTGGTAGGGCGGCGTGATGACATACGTGTCGAAGCCGTATTTGCGCGCGTCCTGCACCGCGAGCCAGGCCGCGATGCGGATATCGTCGCGGATGCGCAGCCAGTCGTCCCTGCTCCATGCGACGCGGCTGCCCGCGAAGCAGAGGTTGATGGTGAACGAGTTCGCGTCCAGCACCGACCAACTGGCCAGGTCGGTGTCGACCACATCGACCACCACGCCATCGCGGACGGTGTAGTGGTAGCTCACGCCGTTCGCCGGATTGTTCAGATAGTTGGCCAGGCTTTCGGCGGTTCCGTTGCCTTCCTGGGTATGCAGCAGGAAGTTCTCGACGCGCGCACCGTGGCGGCTGGACGCGGAGTCGCCCATCCGGTCCAATTCGACGTAATCGGGCTTCTGCATTGTTCCCCCTGAGTTCGGATTCGCCTTCGACCATTGGCCGTAGTCGGCGGCGAGGACTTTGTCGACATCCACGACGACGCCGCCGACCCGGTCGGCGTCGATGCGGATCTGATGGAGGTGCGCGGCGGGATGGTCGCCGTTGATCGAGGAATCACCGGACCAGTTGTGTTGCCAGAACCACGTGGCGACGCCGTCCTCGAGCGCCCAGTCGATGCACCGGGCGTTGCCGTACATGCCGGTCCATTCCAGACCGACGACCGATGCCCAGCCCCGGAGAAACGGCGCGATCAGCGAATTCCACTCGTCCAGCGACGGATTCGCGTCAACGGGGGCATACAGCGGGCGGGAATCCGGCCCGCCGGCCGCGCGGTGGTAACCGAGCGCGATCCGCGCGTGGCGCACGCCCGCGTCGTAACCGCCTTTCCAGTCCGACGTCTCCCCCTTGCCGTACTGGTAATTGGTGACTATCTCGAGCCCGATGGCGCGTAATCGGTCGCAGTATTCCCGCCGCAGCGGCTTCGCACCGAAATTCGTGCCAGGACGGGAATCGCTGAAGTAGCCTATGACGCCCGTGTATCCAGCGTCTTTGATCGCTTGCGGCTCGATGAGCGCGGCGGAGAAGTCGATCAGCTCAGTCATCGCGCGCCCCCTTGGTCGTACGAGCCCGCGCAACGGTCGGCGGCAACGCGTTGTATTCGTACATCTGAAGCAACTTTCGGCAGATGGAGAACCCGACAGAGCTAGAGTCACCCGAATGTGCGCGAAGTATGCCGAGATGTCCCGTTTGTGGCCCATCCGGTGTTTGCGCGTGACCTGAACATGCTCGTCACGAGAAATATTTGCGCACACCAGACTACAAACAGACTCGTAGCGGGAAACATGCTCGGCAGTCGGTAATCAGATTTGCCAACTGTTTGCTATCACTCTCGAACTGGTCAGCCGTTTGCGCTGAGCACTCGGGAGCAGGCCAGGATGACGAATTCTTCACCGCAGCCACCGAATTCGAATCGGCGCGTTCGGCGGCAGGTCTTCCGCGGCCACCGCGATCGTTCCCTCTGGCCGCGCCACAGCCCGCAGATCGTCCAACTGGCAGCGCAAGCGGTGCGCCCGGTCCGCCTCGGCTCTCGCCTGCCGCGACCGTGACGCCCTCTCGGAGACTCCCGAAAGCGCCCGGCCCGACCGAATCACGCAGCCGAACTCGAGCCGGAGACGACCGCGACAGCGACGAGCGGTGTCGGGGCCGCCGATCGAATCGAGCGGCATCCTGCCCGGCAGAGACCTCACGGGCTGCAACCACAGAGGTGCCGAATGGTGTCCCTGTCAGGATTGAACTGACGACCGCTCGCTTACAACACCGAGCACGGCCTCTACCACTGAGCTACAGACGCGCAGCGGCTGGACGGAGCCCCCTGTCAGGATTGAACTGACGACCGCTCGCTTACAACACCGAGCACGGCCTCTACCACTGAGCTACAGACGCGCAGCGGCTGGACGGAGCCCCCT
>NZ_JBIUCG010000001.1:279611-286188 GCF_044548645.1 Nocardia sp. NPDC051929
CTGTCAGGATTGAACTGACGACCGCTCGCTTACAACATCGAGCACGGCCTCTACCACTGAGCTACAGACGCGCAGCGGCTGGACGGAGCCCCCTGTCAGGATTGAACTGACGACCGCTCGCTTACAAGGCGAGTGCTCTACCACTGAGCTAAGGAGGCGGGAAAGCGGTTGTCATCATAGCCTGGTACGCCGTCCGCATCACAACGGAATCCGCGTTCGGCACCGAACGCGACCGTACCGGCCCGACAACCGCTTTCGAGCGAAGCGAGATCGAGCATGTGCCGTTCGCGGCCCAGCTCATAGCCGAGTGGCCGCCGCGTCCGCGACGAAGTCGCGAGCGGCGGTCACTCGGACGGGAGCCGTCAAGGAGTCACGAACACGCCGCGCCGGAGGCGCGGCAGATCAGACAGAGCCCTGACGAGCCGCGTCGTCCGCGGCCATGGCGTCGCGCAGGCTCTTCGGACGCATGTCGGTCCAGTTCTTCTCCACGTACTCGACGCAGGCGGCGCGGCTGTCCTCACCGAACACGACTCGCCATCCGGCTGGAACCTCTGCGAAGGCCGGCCACAGGGAATGCTGTTCCTCGTCGTTGACCAGGACGAAGAAGCGGCCGTCTTCATCATCGAAGGGGTTGGTGCTCAATTTCACCTCACTGGATACTGGCGCTATGTACGGGATCGCTCCTGGTTCGCACGGTGCCGGGTTGCTTCCAACCTCTGGCGCCGACAGACCCGAGCGTTGTTTCGACACTAGCAAGCAAGACGTTACGCCTGGGCGGTTACCTATGCCCGCACCTCGGCCGACTCGCAATCAGGACGCAAAGAAGTCCAGGAGAATCTTGTTCACCGCCTCCGGCCGCTCCAAATATCCGAAATGCCCGGCGTCCGGTACCTCCTGGTACCGCGCACCCGGAATGACCTCGGCGATCTCCCTGGACAGATACGGCGGAATCATCCGGTCGTCGGCGAATCCGACCGAAAGACATGGCACCCGGATCGCCCGGTAGGCCTGCACCCGGTCGAAATCGTGATCCATCCTGCGCTGGGCGCGAATGCCTGGCGAGACCGGCCCGCCGGTGAACTCGAACAGGTCGAGCCAGTCGCGCGCGGCGTTCGGCTCGGCCATGGTCGCAGGCGAGAGATTCATGACCGCGGTGATCGCCGCCTCGTATTTCGGCGGCAGTGTCACCCCGCCCGCGTCGAGTTCGTGTTCACCGAGCGAGAGCGTCTTCTGGAACTGGTCCAGCCGCCCGTGCCCGGCCATGAACACGGCCTTGCGGACCAGGTCGGGGCGGGCCAGTGCCAACTCCTGCGCCACACGCGCCCCCATCGAGGTGCCCACCACCAGCGCCGGGCCCTCGTCCAGGAATTCGATCAGGGCGGCGGTGTCGGCGGCCAGCTCGTCGATGGTCATGCCGGAGGCCGCTTCGAAGGACGGCGCGATCCCGCGGTTGTCGAACGTGCACACCCGGTAACCGGCCGCGACCAGGGCCGGAACCTGGTGCAGCTCCCACACCCGGCCGGGACTGCCGGTGCCCATGATCATGACCACCAGCGGCGCGGAGCCCTTGGCGCGGTCACCCTTCACCTGATAATTGAGGGAAATCCCGTTCACCGTGGCCAGCGGCATGTCGACCCTTTCGTGGAGTTGGTGCTGCGCTCCCCACGGTATAGGGACCAGCGAGGAAGGCACGTCGACCGGGGTGTCCTGGCGGCGCGCGCCGCCATTGCGCCAACGCCCCGGCGGGCGCGCCTCCCAGCGTCGCATACCATTGACTTTTCGCAGGGTAAGAGCGCACGAGCCGGGAGGACTTGACGATGGCCGCGAAGGGCAGCGCCAACGACATTGCGGACGACGATCTGGAACCACTCGCCGACGAAACGGCGCGTCAGGCGCAGCGAGTGGTCGCGGCCTACGCCGAGGACGCGGACGAATGCCGGATGTTGTTGTCTATGTTGGGTATTGGACCGAACGCTCGAGGCGAATAATCTCGTTCTCGACGCCAACGGCGACGTCGACTACACAACTCCAGCGGGATACAGCAACGCGCAAAGGATGCGTGAGTGGACCAGATGAATCCGTCCGACGACTCCGAGCACGCCAGAGACACCTCGACTGCTGACGCCGCGGCGGAAACCACCGGCTCCGGTGCTGGCTCCGGTTTCGTCGTCGTCGCCAACCGGCTCCCGGTCGACCTCGAACGACTGCCCGACGGCAGCACCAGGTGGAAACGCAGCCCGGGCGGTCTGGTGACCGCGCTGGAATCGGTCTTGCGCAACAACAAGGGGGCGTGGGTCGGCTGGGCGGGCGTCCCCAATGTCGACGTGGATCCGATCATCGAGGACGGCCTCGAACTGCATCCGGTCCCGTTGTCGGCCGACGAGGTGGCCGACTACTACGAGGGCTTCTCCAACGGCACGCTGTGGCCGCTGTACCACGACGTCATCGTGCGGCCGGTCTACGACCGCAGGTGGTGGAGCGCCTACGTCACCGTGAACCGGCGCTTCGCCGAGGCCACCGCCAAGGTCGCCGCCGAGGGCGCGACGGTGTGGGTACAGGACTATCAGCTCCAGCTGGTGCCCAAGATGCTGCGCATGCTGCGCCCCGACCTCACCATCGGGTTCTTCCTGCACATCCCGTTCCCGCCGGTCGAGCTGTTCATGCAGATGCCGTGGCGCACGGAGATCGTGGAGGGCCTGCTCGGCGCCGATCTCATCGGCTTCCACCTGCCCGGCGGCGCGCAGAACTTCCTCTATCTGGCGCGCAGGCTGGCCGGTCAGCCGACCTCGCGCGGGTCGGTCGGCGTGCGCTCCAAGCTCGGCGTCGTCCAGGTCGGTTTCCGCACGGTGCGCGTCGGCGCGTTCCCGATCTCCATCGCCTCCGCCGAGCTGGACGAGCACTCCAGGCGCAGATCGGTGCGCGAGCGCGCCGCCAAGATCCGGGCCGAGCTGGGCAACCCGAAGAACATCCTGCTCGGCGTCGACCGGCTGGACTACACCAAGGGCATCGATATCCGCCTCAACGCGCTCGAGGAGCTGCTCGTCGAGGGCCGAATCGATCCCGCCGACACGGTCATGATCCAGCTGGCCACGCCCAGTCGCGAGCGGGTGGAGAGCTACATCCAGATGCGCGGCGACATCGAACGCCAGGTCGGCCGGATCAACGGCGAGTTCGCCCGGGTCGGCTACCCGGTGGTGCACTACCTGCACCGTCCGATCCCGCGCGACGAGCTGGTCGCGTTCTTCGTCGCCGCCGACGTGATGCTGGTGACGCCGCTGCGCGACGGCATGAACCTCGTCGCCAAGGAGTACGTCGCGTGCCACAGCGGGCTCAACGGCGCCTTGGTGCTGAGCGAGTTCACCGGCGCCGCGTCGGAACTGCGGCAGGCGTACCTGTGCAATCCGCACGACCTGGACGACGTGAAGGACGCCATCGTCGCGGCGTTGGAGGACGAGCGCGACGTCAAACGCAGGCGGATGCGCTCGCTGCGCAGGCAGGTGCTGGCGCACGATGTTGATCGCTGGGCGCGGGCCTTCCTCGACGCGCTGGCGCAGGACCAGGTCGCGGGCAGCGCGCTGCTGACCGACGACGATGTCTATCCCGAGGACCGCTGAGTCCGACGTTCACAGGAATCACCCAGCTTCGGTCCAGGAAGTTCGCAGGCGAACAGCGGACGATGAAGCCATGAGTGGCGCCCCCGTGCAGCAGACACCCGAGGCCAGGGTGCTGGTGGTCGACGACGAGCCGATGATCGTCGAACTGCTCGCAGTGAGTCTGCGCTATCAGGGCTTCGAAGTCGACACCGCGGCCGACGGCGCGCAGGCGCTGGACAAGGCGCGCAGCTTCCGTCCGCAGGCGCTGATCGTGGACGTGATGATGCCCGGCATGGACGGCTTCGGCCTGCTGCGCAGGTTGCGGGCCGACGGCATCGACGCGCCCGTGCTGTTCCTGACCGCGCGCGACGACGTGCAGGACAAGATCACCGGCCTCACCCTCGGTGCCGACGACTACGTCACCAAGCCGTTCAGTCTGGAGGAAGTGGTGGCCCGGCTGCGGGTGATCCTGCGCCGCGCCGGGCACGCCGCGCCGCAGCGGGAAAGCTCGCGCCTCCGTTTCGAGGACATCGAACTCGACGACGACACCCACGAGGTGTGGAAGGCGGGCGAGCCGGTCGCGCTGTCGCCCACCGAGTTCACACTGCTGCGCTACTTCATGGTCAACGCGGGCACCGTGCTGAGCAAACCGCGCATCCTCGACCACGTCTGGCGCTACGACTTCGGCGGCGAGGTCGGCGTCGTGGAAACCTACGTCTCCTACCTGCGCAAGAAGGTCGACACCGGCGATACCCGGCTGATCCACACGTTGCGCGGCGTCGGCTACGTGATGCGCGCGCCCCACCGCAAGAGCGGTTCATGAGCCGGGGCCGGATCGTCGGCGCGCGCGCGAAGGTTTCCGGCTGGCTGTCCGCCGTTCCGCTGCGCGTGACGCTGATGGTTCTGCTGGTGCTCACGGCGGGGCTCGGCTTGCTCGTCTCCGGCATGGTGGTCACTTCGGCCCTGGAACAGCAGCTGACCGCCCGTACCGACCAGCAGTTGCGCGGAGTCGCGATGGAATGGTCCCGGCGTGGGCCGCCGCCACCGGTGCTGCCACCCGACCCACGCCACGCCCCGAGCCAGTTCTGGGTGCGTTCGATACGCACCGACGGGCGCGCGTTCCTCATCCCGGCGTTCGCCGTCGACGCGGAGCCGGTGCTGCCTGCCACGCCGCCGACGGGCCCGTACACCGTCGACTCCGCGAACGGAGGAGCGATCCGGTGGCGGGTGCTGACGCTGCGCACACCGGAGGGCACGACGACAGTGGCGCTGCCGCTCACGCAGAACACCGACACGGTGCACCGGCTCGTGGTGCTGGAGCTGATCGTCGGGGCGGTCGTCCTGGCCGTGCTGGCGGTGCTCGCGTACTTCATGGTGCGGCGCAGCTTGCGGCCGCTACGCCGAGTGGAGAGCACCGCCGCGGCCATCGCCCAAGGCGACCTGCACCGCCGGGTGCCGGTGCGCGACACCAACACCGAGGTCGACCGGCTGTCCAGATCGCTGAACGGGATGCTGACGCAGATCCAGCGCGCGTTCACCGCGACCGCCGCGTCCGAGGAGGCGGCCCGCCGGTCCGAGGACCGCATGCGCCGTTTCATCGCCGACGCCAGTCACGAGTTGCGCACCCCGTTGACGACGATCCGCGGGTTCGCGGAGCTGTATCGGCAGGGCGCGACCGACGATCCCGCCGCGTTCATGGACCGCATCGAGCGCGAATCCCAGCGGATGGGCGTGCTCGTGGAAGACCTGCTGATGCTCGCGCGGCTGGACGCGCAGCGCCCGCTGGAACTCGGCCCGGTGGACCTGCTCGCCGTCGCCAGCGACGGAGTGCACAACGCGCGCGCCGTGGTCTCCGCCGGGCACGCCGACGGGCCCGTCCGCACCATCGAGCTGCGGATCGAACCGGGCGAGGGGACGCTCGAGGTGATCGGGGACGAGGCGAGGCTGCGCCAGGTGCTGAGCAATCTGCTGAACAACGCCCTCACCCACACCGCGCCCGACGCGAAGGTGACGGTATTGCTCACCCCCGGCCCCGACGATGTGCTGCTCGAAGTGGCGGATACCGGTCCAGGACTGACAGCGGAGGACGCCGAGCGCGTCTTCGAGCGCTTCTACCGCGCCGACACCTCCCGCGCCCGCAGCAGCGGCGGCACGGGTCTCGGCTTGTCCATCGTGCAAGCGCTGGTGACGGCGCACGGCGGCGAGGTGGGCGTGCGCAGTACGCCCGAGGCCGGGACGACGTTCACGGTGCGGCTGCCGCGCACAGTGTCATCGGAATCGGCCTAGCGAATCCAGCGGACCGGCGTCAGACCGGCGTCACCGCCGACACCAACCAGTGCGAATCGGACTTCGTCAAGGAGACGCGTACCCGGCTGCCCGTGGTGGTGCCCTGCGGGGTGTCCTTGCTCGTCATCACCTGGTTGAGGAACAGCAGGACCTGCGCGTGCGAGCGGTCGGCGGAGATGACGCCGGCCGCCTGGGTGGTCGCAGTGACGGTGAGCTGCTTCTCCTTGGCGCCGGGAGCGATCTGCTTCTCGATCAGCGTCAGGTAGTCGGCGCGGAAGTCGCCGCTGAGGTTGTCGGCGGATTTGCGCAGCTCGGTGTCGACGGTCTGCGGGTTGTAGGTGAACATGGCCTCGAGAGTGCGGCCCGCCGTCGCGACCGCGTCCTTGCGCGATTGCTCGGCCTGCCGGTCATCCCAGTAGCGGTAGCCGTTCACGCCGCCGACGACCGCGGCCGCCGCGACGACCACACCGAGGACCGCTAGCAGGATCTTGGCGCGAATGCCGTTCATACTCATGCTGTGTCCTCTCCGGCATGAACGGGGCCCTGCGTGGTCACGCTCCGCTGCCGCCTCCGGGCCTGACCGTTCATGCTGTGTCCGATTCCGGCATGAACGGGGCCCTGCGTGGTCACGCTCCGCTGCCGCCTCCGGGCCTGACCGTTCATGCTGTGTCCGATTCCGGCATGAACGGGGCCCTCGT